>SKKJ01000094.1 GCA_007121575.1 Natronomonas sp. | reverse complement strand
TCCGACGTTGCGGACGGTGACACTGACGACTCTCACGACAGCGGCGAGCCGGATACCGAGGACGACGAACCGAACAACGGCGGGTCGGGCAACGGCAGACCGAACGACGCGGCTGGCGGATCGATACGAACGGTTCGTTTCTGAAACCCGACTGCAGTGACACCGAGATAGTACTGCGTTGGTATTAGACGCCCTCGACCAACCGTTCCAACTGTTCGGGCGGGACGGCGCCGCGGGCGACGTGACCGTCGTAGGCGAACGTTGGAACGCCACTGATACCCTGTGTTCGGGCCTCGCTGAACTGTCGGCGAAGCTCCTCGCGAAGCGTTTCATCGTCGAGGGCGGAGTGAACCTCCTCGGCGTCGATTCCGGCCACTTCGGCGAGTTCGATCAATACGTCCCGATCGCCGATGTCTCGACCGTTCTCCCAAAGCGCCGAGAAGACCTCCTCGTCGAAGGCCAGCCACGTCTCGTAGTCGTGGTGCTCCCGGAGGTAATACGAGAGCATCTGTGCCGGGAGCGAATCGATATCCGTCGCAATTTCGATCTCCATCTCGGCGCCGTACTTCTCGGCGAGTCGTCTGACGTTCTGTTTCGCTTGCTCGAAATACGCATCGTCTTTCCCGTCATCGACGGCGTGATCAATCGTCCCGTCCGGACGGCGCTTCTGCGAACGGAGATCGAACGGACGCCAGTCGATCCGTAGCGCTGTTTCGCGCGTTTGCTGATAGCGCGATAGCGACGTCCGTCCCAGATAACAAAACGGACAGACGTAATCCGAGTAGACCGTGACCGCGGGCTTTGTAGAACTCACATCCGCCGTTCGCGCCAACGATACAAAACGGTGTTTCATATCTTCGCGATGGATGCACAGACGGGCGCTGCGACGCGTTGACCCGACGTCGATCGACCTTAGAACGGCTCGACGTGCGGTCGGAGATCCAACTCTAACGTCCAAGACGATCGATCTTGGGTGACGAGATGCCAGTACGAGTCCGCGATCGAATCCGGATCGAGAAATTCCTCTTCGGCTCGGTCCGTTTCGGCCGTCCCTTCCGGCGGCGATATCTGGCCATCGATGACGACGTGTGCGACGTGGATCCCCTTCGGTCCGAGTTCCCTGGCCATCGATTCCGCCATACCACGGACGGCGAACTTCGCCGCGCTGAATCCGACCGCCCCATCGCGACCCCGGACGGCCGACGTCGCACCGGTGAAGATGATCGTTCCACCGTCCCCTTCGAGCATATCGGGGATGGCCGCCTGCGAGCACAACAAACCTCCATAGGCTGAAACGCGCCACGCTCGTTCGAACGCCGTCGGTGAGATGTCTTGAACACCTTCCCACGCACCGCCGCTTGCGTGGTTGAGTAGCACGTCGATCGGTCCGAATTCGGCTCGAACCGCTTCGAATCCGGCTTCGACCGCCGTCGGATCCGTGATATCCGTTGGAACAGCCAGTGCGCTTTCGCCCAATTCGGCCGAGAGCTCTTCGAGATACGATTCCGAGCGGGCGAACAGTCCGACGCGACAGCCTTCATCGAGAAACCGTCGGGCGAGCGATTCTCCGAGCCCCGGTCCGACGCCGGCGATAACCGCTGTCTCTGTCATACGCTCATCGAGGACGGCGAGACACAAAACCGTTCGTCCCGTGGGTTTTTGCCGTTTCCAATCGATCGGGCGTCCATGGGACAACTCGATGACGAGACGGTGATAGTCACCGGCGCGAGCCGTGGACTCGGGAGATCGATGGCGAAACGTTTCGCCAGTGAAGGGGCGAATACGGTTTTCTCAGCGCGGAACGAAGCCGACCTGGAGGCGGCCGCCGCCGAAGCCGACGGGGAGGCGCTCGTCGTGCCTGCCGATGTGACTGACGAAGATGCGGTCGAGCGACTTATCCAGGCGACAATTGACGAGTACGGCGAGCTAACCGGACTCGTCAATAACGCGGCCGTCGGCTTACTGAGCCTCTATAACGAACGCCGTGAGATCGCTGACATCGACGCTGAAGACTGGCGACTCATTATGGACGTCAACGCGACCGGCCCGTTCCTGTGTTCCAAACACGCGGTTCCCGCGATGGAATCCGGTAATATCGTCAACATCTCCTCGGGACTCGGTCGCCGCGGCTCGGCCGGTTGGGGGCCGTACGTCGCCTCGAAATGGGCGCTCGAGGGATTCTCAAAGACGCTTGCATACGAACTCGAACCGGAGATAAACGTCAACTGCCTCGATCCCGGCGGCCGTGTCGATACGGCTTTTTGGGATCACCTCCCCGACGAAGAGCGTGCGTCGATTCTCGAATCCGACGTGATGAATGACGCCGCCGTTCTGTTGTTAACACAGGAACCTGGAGGTCTCACCGCTGAATCGATGCCAGCAGGCGACTGGGAAGCGAAGCTCGGGTAGCCAAGCCGCTAACACGGCCTGTTAGACCGGCTCGCTTTCTCGGTCTCGATCGCGATCTCGTGAGTCACGCTCGCGCTGTTTTCGATCTGCGGCCAGCTCTCTATCGATCTCATCGTCGAACGCGGACAGTGACTCGACTTTTAGTACGTTGCCACCACCGGGATCTACGACCATGATCTCATCACCTTCGGCGATCTCACCGTCGAGCGAGCGGGCCTGATAATACGGATTGAACCCCCCACTTTCGAGTTTGACCTCGCCTTCGCTTCGGGTTACACGCTTCGTGACACGGCCGGTTTTCCCTCTGAGCGACGACGAATCGCTGGTTTGGCCGGTCCCTTTGCCGCCGTAAAAATCGAACTGTCGATAGCCGTATAGGGCGGCTCCCCCGGCGATGAGAAAGATCGCCGCCAACACGAGCGGGAGCGCCGCCGCCGGAAGGAACGGACCGAGTACTAATCCCGCAAGCCCCGCTGCAAGTAGCGCGATCCCGACGACGATGAAGTGTGCGCCCGGGGCGAACGCCTCCATGATCATCAGTGCCGCTCCGAGGAGCACGAGCAAGAACG
>SKKJ01000336.1 GCA_007121575.1 Natronomonas sp. | reverse complement strand
TGAGATCCTTCAAGCCGGTGAAGAAGAGCCGATCGAATTCATCTCAGACAACGAGGCACTCGTAAAAGGAGAACTCAATATCGACGAAGTCAACGAAGCGCTCGATATCGATATTCCCGAAGGCGAGGAGTTCGAAACGATTGCGGGATTCATTTTCAACCGAGCGGGACGGCTCGTAGAGGAGGGAGAACGCATCGAATACGACGGCATCGAGATTCACATCGAACGCGTCGAAAACACCCGGATCATGAAAGCGCGGATCGTTCGGACCGACGAGTACGAAACGAGACCGTTCGAGGAGAACGGCGACGACGATGAGACGAACGAGTGAGGCGTCCAGCGCTGTTACGAGCGACCGACCGAGTCCTTAGAGTACGACCGCAAACGTCGAATACAGAACGAAGCTGAGTACGCCGGCACCCAGGAGAGAGCCGACCCACGCGAGGACGGTGTACCCCATCTTTCGTCGGCTGACACCGCCGGTTCCGGCGGCCGCGCCCGCCCCGATGACGGCGGAGACGATGATCTCGTTAAACGATATCGGAACGCCGAGCAAGATCGCGATCTGTGCGATGACAAACGACGGTATCAGCGCCGCGATCGACCGGCGTGGACCGAGCGACGAATAGTCCTGTGCGATCGCTTTGATCATACGGGGTGCGGCCGTCCACGACCCGAGTAACAGACCGACGCCACCACCGAAAAGGAGTGCGACGAGCGGAACCGTAACTGGAGCGGCGTCGAAGAGTGGTAATAATGGCCCGAGCGCGAGCCCGACTTGGCTACCGCCCGCGGAGAACGCAACCAAGCCACCGAGCGCCAACAGGAAATGGCGTTGGCCGCGCGCCTGATCGGATCGCATATCGATCGCCAATCCAGCTGCAACCACCGCGGCGATCAGCAGCGTCAACACGAGACGCATCCACAACTCGGAGGCGAGCGTTCCGACGACGCTTTGTGCGGTATCGGACGGGCCGAGCAGGACGAATTCGACGTTCGCTACTATTGCGCCGACACAGCCGGCGAGCACCGGTATCGCGACCAGTTCGGAGACGGATTCATGACGAAGTAGCTTCGCGGTTCCGAACGCGACACCCGCACCGACAAACGGTGTGAGCACCCAGACAGCGAGGATTTCATAATACTTTCCCATCGCGGGATCGCCACCCATCGCGAGTCCGGCTCCGACGACCGCACCGGTTACGGTAAACGCCGTTGCGATCGGATAACCCGTGAAGACCCCGAACGCGACGAGTCCTGCGGCGATCGAAAGCGCGACGATAGCCGCGATCGGAGAGAGTGTCGTTCCGACGATGAGATCCCTCCCGACCGCCTCGGTGACGTTCGCACCCTGAAGGGTTGCGCCAAGCAAACCCAAGATACCGACGAAAAAACCGGCCCGCATCACCGAGATCGCGTTCGCGCCAACGGCGGGTGCGAAGGGAGTTGATCCCGACGAACCGGCTCCGATCGCCCACGCCATAAAGAGGCTCGCGACTCCAGCGACTCCGAACGTCACGACCGTCCCAGGGTCCATTGCACACGGATACAACATCGATTCGTATAAACACCCGTCGGACGCGGGCGACGAAACCGGTAAAACGGTCCACCTCGTACGACGTTCGTGACCGCGTCCGATACGTATCGAACGATTGCCGACCCGGAGGTGTTTGGGTTCACCGTTCAGGGTTCGGAGTTCATCGCACATGTCGCACCCGTCGAAACGGTTAGTGACGCGGAAGAGTTCATTTCGGAGATCACAGCAGAGCACGCCGACGCGACGCACAACGTTCCGGCCTATCGTGTTCGAGCCGATCCGTTCAGAGAGTACGCCTCGGACGACGGCGAACCCACCGGAAGCGCAGGAAAGCCGATGTTATCCGTTCTACAAGGCCGTGAACTCGAGAACGTTTGTGTGGTCGTCACACGATATTTCGGTGGAACGAAGCTTGGAGTTGGTGGACTCGTTCGAGCGTACTCACGATCTGTTAAATACGTGCTCGATGCGGCGAACATTATTGAAAAACAGCCACAGACACCGTTCAGTGCCGTTGTCGGCTACGATGACTCCGGCACGGTTCGTGGGATCCTTGAGAGTACAGAGACAACGTTTGACGCGGAGTACGCTGAGCGAGTCACGTTCGATGTCTCGGTGCCGACCGCGAACGCCGACGCGTTGATCGACCGATTACGTAGCGCGACAAACGATCGAATTGAACTCGAAAACGCAGTAACGAGGAAGACAGACGTCTGACGCTTCAACAGGAACCAAACCACAAGCGGAAAACGCGGTCCAAGGGAAGCGAAGGGGATTTTTGAGGCAACATTCGCCGTCGTAGCTGCGCATATCTGTCGACACAGCGATAGTGAGGTGAAAGCCCTGCCGTTACGTTCCGAATGCACGATCGCCAGCATCGCCCACGCCAGGAACGATGTATCCGTCTTCGTCGAGTCGTTCGTCAATACTGACGGTTAACAGATCCGCACTTGGAAACGCGTCGTTAACTCGGCGTAATCCAGTCGGTGCACTCACCGCGGACAAACCGATGAGCCGATCCGGCTGACCGACCTCGAAGATTTCGTCGAGTACCGCAACCATCGTACTTCCCGTCGCGAGCATTGGATCGGCGACGATAACCGTGTCGTCTGCGTTGATCGACGGCAATTTGACGTAATCAACGGTGATCGGGAACTCCCCTGCAGAATCCATTCCAGCATCATCCTCTCGTCCTGCTGAAATCACGCCTTGGCGTGCGTTGGGAAACGCCTTTACGAGTCCTTCAACGAACGGGGTCGCCGCCCGAAGAACGTTCACGATTACGATGTCATCGAGCCCTTTGACGACTTCACCGGTCGTTTCCGCCAACGGTGTGGTAATCGACACGTATTCGGTATCCATCATCCCATCAACGATCTCGAACCCACAGAGCCGGCCGAGATCGACGAGTCCGTTTCGGAACGCGACTTGCCCCGTCTCATTCGA
>SKKJ01000198.1 GCA_007121575.1 Natronomonas sp. | reverse complement strand
TCGGACGTTTCCCGCTGCGTTTCCACTCATCGCATATCTCATCGGCGCGGTCGCAGCAATACCGTTTCTCATCGGGATCTCACCGACAGTCACGGCGTTCAGTTATTTACTCGTCCTCATCGCCCTCATCGGGATTCCGCATTTCGACGGCGTGGCCGATCTCGGTGACGCGCTCGCGGCACACGGTGAGGCATCCAGACAGCAAGCGTTGAAGGACACGAAAACCGGAGTCGGAGCGATCGTCGCCGTCGGCGTCGTCATCACCGGACTCCTGTTCGCAGCGATCGAACTCGCTTCATTTCCCGTCTCCATCGCCGTCGGAATCGTTATCGCCGCCGAAGTCGGCGCAAAGCTCGGGATGGCGACGGTCGCCTGTCTCGGAACGGCAAGTCACGAGGGACTCGGTTCGGCGTTCACACGAGGGACAGAACCGGCACTCTTGCTCGGTCCGGCGCTCGCCTCGATTCCAGCGATCGTTCTCGCGCCGGTTCCGGCCGGGATCGCGGCAGTCATCGCCGGGCCGCTCGTCGCGGTTGCCCTGCTCCGGTGGGCCGACCGAGCTATCGGAGGGGTTAACGGCGATATCTTCGGTGCGACAAACGAGTTCGGTCGGGTACTCGGTCTTCACGCGGGGGTGATCGTATGGATGCTCTGGTGATGTGCGGCGGTGCGGGAATGCGGCTCGACCGCGGTGAGAAACCGCTGTTCGAGGTTGGCGGAAAACCGATGCTCGAGCGCGTTCTAACCGCGCTCGAATCCAGCGAGATAGAGACGATCTATGCCGTCACATCGCCGCAAACTCCGAAAACGACACGGTGGGTCAACGGACAGGATGGCGTCGGTGTACTCGAAGCGGACGGTGAGGGATACGTCGCCGATCTGACGAGCGCGCTCGAACGTGTCGAACGCCCCGTTCTGACGGTCGTTTCGGATCTTCCGCTGCTCGCCGGTGAGATCGTCGATCGGACGATCGAAGTGTACGAAGCCGGCGCGTTGACCGTCTGTGTCCCCGCCTCGCTCAAACGACAACTCGGCGTCAGCGTCGAAACCACGCGAGCGCACGGCGGCACCGCGCTTTCCCCGACGGGATTGAACGTCGTCAGCGAAGGCGACACAGAGACCATACGCGTCAGCTACGACGCGCGGCTTGCGGTCAACGTGAATCGTCCCGAGGACGTCACCGCGGCTGAGGCGCTGGCAGATATCGAAACGGATTCAGAGGTAATAGACGATGGATCCTAACAGCATCGGGGAGGTAAATCGCGTTCCGCACGGTTCGAGCGACGATCCAGACGTGCTCGATTTGAGCGCGAACATCAATCCCCGGATACCGGACGGAACCCGATCGGTCTACGAGGCGGCGTTCGAGGACGCCCGATCGTATCCGAACGATGACTACCCAGCGTTCCGAGCGACGGCCGCGGAGTACGTCGACTGTGGACCCGAATCCGTCGTTCCGACGCCTGGCGGTCTCGCAGCGATCCGTCTCGCAATCGGCGTGACGGTCACGCCGGGAGATCGGGTACTCGTCCCGTATCCTTCGTTCGGAGAGTACGTCCGCGAAGTCGAGTTGGCCGGTGGTGAGGCGGTCTTACTCCCCCATGACAGGCTGCTCGAGCAGGACCCGACCAACTACACGATGGCGATCGTCTGTACGCCGAACAATCCGACGGGCGAGTGCTATCCGGGAGAAGAGCTCCGCGCGTTCGCGGACCGATGTGTGAACGCCGAAACGACGCTCCTCGTCGACGAGGCGTTTCTCGGGTTCACTGATCGACCGTCGCTGGCCGGGAGCGAAGGCGTCGTTGTCGCCCGATCGCTGACGAAACTGTTCGGTCTGCCGGGACTCAGAGCGGGGTTCGCGGTCGCAGAGGGTGAGCTTCTTGACCGGCTCGCGGTCGCTCGGCCGGCGTGGTCCGTTGGCGGTCCGGCGGCCGCGGTGGGTGCACACGCCATGCGAGATTCCGCCTTCGTGATCGAGACGAGACGCCGAATCGATCGCGAACGAGCGTATCTCCGAGAGGGGCTCAAAACACGGGGAATAGAGGTCGGGGAATCGGAAGCGCCGTTCGTGCTCTGTGATGTCGGCGAACCACCGGAGAGGTTGCTCGCCGCCTGCCGAGAGCGAGACGTCGTTCTTCGGGATGCGACGACGTTCCGCGGACTCGACCGGCATGTCCGAATCGCCGTGCGGACTCGCGAGGCGACTGAACGGTTGTTTTCGGCGCTCGATGAGGTGTATCGATGATCGGGGGTGATCGGACCGATGGCCCGTTCGAATACGAGCGAACGGAGACGCGACTAACGATGTCTCGACGGGGCACTCGCTGGCTTTCGAACGGCATCAACGGGGGCTATGTGAACGCCGATTCCGCGCACAACCTAACGGTTGAAGACGGGTTCGGTCGGACGGATCTCAGGGTCTATGCGGCCGAACGGCTCGGCGGAAAGCCGAACGGACCGACACTTCTGACAGGTGTGTATCAAGAGCATGCGAGAGGTGCGCGGAAGGGGCCAATCGAAGTCGTCGCGACGGCCGGCGTATCGAATCCGGCGACACTTCCGGTCCCGGGAAACCCAGAGGGGCGGCCAATCAATCCGAAGGGGAAACGCGGGATCGGAACGGTCAATATATTCGTCGGGACGACACAGCCGCTTTCAGATAGCGGATTGGCCGGGCTGTTGGCGACAGTTGTAGAGGCGAAGACGGCGACACTCCTCGAGCTCGCTGACTGTACCGGAACGACGAGCGACGCGGTCGTCGTCGGATGCGACCCGGCCGACGAGCGATCGAGCTTCGCGGGGAGTGCAACCGAGATCGGAAACGCGGCGCGAATTTGCGTTCGCGATGCGGTACAGGCGGCACTCGACTCGCGGTACGAAACGATGCCGACCCCGGAGACGGCGGAGTATGGCGTCGAAACGAACGGCGTCGCGACGGTGTTCGATCCGTAGCGATCGTATCGATCCATCCGGTAGAACCGGCTTTGTGACGAAGCGAT
>SKKJ01000340.1 GCA_007121575.1 Natronomonas sp. | reverse complement strand
TCAGCGTGTTGAACGTGGATTGTACGTCTGTGAGGCGTGTGACGCGGCGTTCAACGCTGACGTGAACGGGGCGGTGAACATCCGTCTCGACATCAATCAAAGTAACTCTGAGTCTTCCGGGCAGTTGTCCGGGGATAGGAGTACCGGCTGGTTGGCACAGCCTTCAGTCTACCTGCATGACTTGTCCCACGGATTCTCACCGAGGGAACAAGTGGTGGACTGCAAACCGTAATATCCCAACGTTCGGGAATCCTCGCGCTTCAGCGCGGGGAGGATGTCAACAAGTGTGTCGGCTGCTCGGCCTCGCTCACGCCGTGTGGAACGAGCGTATACTCGTCTGCGGCCGTTCTCTCGTCCGTGGAATCGCTCTCAGTACGTGTGGATACGTAGAGTTCTCGGTGTCTATCGAGCCGGTGGAGCTAGACCGCTTCGTCATGACGTTTCACGCGTGGACCTTGAGCAACGGGCACATAATCGGATTCGCCTATTCTCAACGATCGGGAACCGTCACGTTCCGACTCACTCAACGAGTCGCGACCCCAGCACGATCGTCTGAACTCGCCGATTAACGACCGCATAAACGAATATGTTCGTCTCGCTCTGTTTATGTTTGGAGGTACTAGTGTCCGATATGAGCAGCTCCACGTCGACCCGGCTGAGCGAAGTGGCTACGACGACCGTCACCGTCCGTTGTACCGGACACGTCAGAACCGCGGTCGGTAAACACAGCTTCGAATACCGCTTCGAAGGCGACACGCTCCGGGACTTTCTCGACGCGTTCTTCGAAGAATACGACGTTGAAGACCTCCTGATCGCCGAAACGGAGGCTGAGGCGACGGCGCCTGGATGGGCGCCGACCGACGGAAACCCACCGGGAACGTGGAAGAAGAACCCCGAAGGCGATCAGACCCGTACGTTCGCCCGCGTCGCGATCAATGGGCGGTTTAACGAACATCTCGAGGGCCTCGAAACCGAACTCTCTGACGGGGACCGGATCTCGCTTATGTATCCGTTCATATTCTGTTGTTGATCCGAAAAACCGTCTACAGATCTTCGAAGATAGCGTGGTTAGTGCGCAGAGATCGATCATTCACGCGTTTCTGTTTAAATATCTGCCCATCACTCCTGTGATCTGGGAACTATAGGTGACGAAAAGCCGTGTTCTTTCCAACGGTCTATTATGGGACTCGAAGCTGCGGTCCGAATCGCTGATCCGGGGGCGTGTCCAGTGGCAAACGCGTCCGACCAGACGGGAGCGCGAATCGAGTCAGTGACACGAAGCAGCGCGGCCGGAACCGTCATCGAAGAGTTCGAAATCGACTCGTGTGAAACCGCTCCGGACGGGACCGAAGCGGTATTTAGCGACGACCGATACAGCGTTTATCGGTTCGAACGCGAACCGGAAACGCCGTGCTTCTGTGAACGGATCGAGGAGTTCGGCTGTCCCGTCGTCGATATCCACGCGGATGCGGGCGAGTTACGGGTCCTGTTTCGGCCGACTGACGTGGAGACGCTCAAACAGATCGTTAGCGCGTTGCGCGAGGAGTTCGGTTCGCTCAGACTCGAACACCTCGTTCAATCGGACGAGAATGCGAAACGCGATTCCGTCGTCGTCGATCGAGGGAAACTGACCGACCGACAGCGCGAGGTGTTGGAAACGGCCTACGAGATGGGCTATTTCGAGCATCCGAAAGGCGCGAACGCACAAACGGTTGCCGCTGCGCTCGATATCACTCCGACGACGTTCGCAGAACATCTCTCAGCCGCCCAATCGAAACTCCTCAAATCGGTCGTCGAGAAGTGATCGGACCTGCCGCGTTCCCTTCGCGAGTTGCTGTTTCATCGAGGCAGATCTGCGTACCGGCTGGCCGCAACCTTTGCTATTTTAGCGATACGTAGCGTACTCCGTCGTATGCCCACTCTCGGAATCGTCGGTGCGGGTTCGGCGGCGGCCGCAGCCTCGTTCGCGCTCAGTGCCGTCGATGCGGATACACAGCCACAGATCACCGTTTTCGAAAAATCCGGTGGACTCTGTGGACGGGCAGCGACTCGTCGCCACGAAGGGCTCGTTTACGATTACGGGGCAAACTACGTCAAATCCGACGACGAGCGCGTTATCGAGTTGCTCACGGAAACGCTTGATGACGAGGGGCTCGTCGATGTGTCCGAACCGATCTATACGTTCGATGAATCCGGCACCGTTTCGCCGGGGCGTAACGTCGATGAACACAAATGGACGTACCGAAACGGGTTGTCACAGCTCGCAAAACGGCTCTTTGAGCGCACCGACGCGACCGTTCATCGTCGAACTCGAATTCAGACGATTCGTCGATCCGGTGATGCGTGGTCGCTCGTCGATACTGACGGCAACTCGTGGGGTCCGTTCGATATTCTCGCGCTGAATCCTCCCGCTCCGCAGACAGCGACGCTTCTGGAGAACGCGGAGTGGGAGGCCCCGTACCGAACCGATCTGATTGACGCGATCGCGGCGGTGCCGTATCGGACGGTCTGGACGGCCGTGTTACATTACCCGTTCGAGATCGACCGACCATACTATGGGCTCGTTAACACTGACAAAGCACACGCAGTCGGGTGGATCTCTCGTGAGGAGTGCAAACCGGGCCACGTTCCTCCCGGAGAATCACTGCTTATCGTCCAGGCGAATCACGAATGGTCGACGAGACAGTACGACGATGACCCCGCCGCGAACGTGGCGTCGCTTGCCGAGCACGCCGCCGATCTCCTTGAGGATTCGCGTCTTGAGACACCCATCTGGTCGGATCATCAGGGATGGCGATACGCACTGCCTGAATTCGGTGTCGATCGCGGCGCACTTTCCCCAGCAGAATCTGATGGCCTGTACTGTCTCGGCGATTGGGTTGTCGGCGAAGGTCGGGTCCATGCGGCCCTTCTAAACGGGTTAGACGTCGGTGATCGGATCAGAGGTCGATTATAACTGCTTCGACTGGGAAAGACGGATACGATCGGCATTCATATTGGTCGTATGAG
>SKKJ01000230.1 GCA_007121575.1 Natronomonas sp. | reverse complement strand
GCTCGACGACTTCCTCGACAACCAGCTAACCGCCGAAGACGGCCTGATTCAGGGAGCGGAAATCTCGATCTCGATCGACGAAGACGCACTTCCAGACGGCACCCAGCCGACGGACGTCGAGCTGCGCTATCACGACGGCGGTGACGACTGGAGTTCCGTCGCCGGATCGTCCGTCGAGTACGTCAATGACGATCCGTTCCTCGTCGCCGACGTCACTCACTTCTCGACGTACGCCGCCGTGGTTCCGGACGTGATGCCGCCCACGATCTCCGTGATCTCTCCAGTCGCTGTCGAACATCCGAGCGGTACGGAAACCGTCGATCTCGAGTTCGCCTACGAGGACGCCCTCTCCGGAGTGAACGTCTCCAGCGTCGAGCTGGTCGTCGACGGTGAGCACCAGACGAGCACCTCGAACACGGCGATCGACTCGGACCGAACCACCCACGAGCACACCGTGACCGACGGTGGAACGTATACGGCGACGCTTTCCGTCGCCGATGAAGCCGGAAACGTCGCGACCGAGACGGTGACGTTCTCGGTGGCTCAATCGGACGGATCCGGAAGCTCAAGCAGCTCATCGAGTTCGTCATCATCATCCGATTCGGACGAGGAAGAAGTCAGTGACGACGACATCGATGAGACCGACGAGACAGATGAGGAGAGCACCGATCAACGCGACACGGTCGACGACGGCACCGACGAAGACGGGTCGGCCGACGGGGGAGCTGGCAGCGCCGGTGGATCGAGCGCCGAACCAGATGGCGACACCGGCGACACTGGCGGCACTCAAGACGCCGCGGCCGGGGACAGCATCGAGCCCGAGGATCAAGACGGATTCGGCGTGGTTCTCGCCGTCGTCGCGATCCTCCTTACGGCAGCTTTGGGCGTTCGACGACGGTGACTCACCGCGCCGTATATCGCCCCGGGGCACGTGATTTGAGAGGCTCAGCACCTATCTCTGAGCGAATCGGATGGTCGCGATGGCGGCGAACGAACGGCGTTCGCCTGATCCGGGGATAAGTCAACTTTCGCCCGATTCTGAGAGAGGTCACACGTCATCTGATTCCGAGAGAGTTCACGATAGTCTCGATAACAGCCTCGGTAGTATCGGACGCTAACGGCTAACCATCCCGTAAGAACAGCCATGATCGTCCGTGCCAAACGATAACAGGCGGAGACGATCGACGATGCCAACCAACCAGAGCTACACCGAAGCGAAAGAGGATCTTGAAGCGACTTTCGGGATGGTCCCGCCACCATTGGACACGATTCCCGAAGACGATGCCGTCCAGGAATGGCCGACGTTCAAAAAATACACCGTCGGGGAATCGGAAATCCCGCCAAAGTATCGAGAACTCATCGGACTGGCGATCGCGGCGAACATCAAGTGCCCCTACTGTGCGCATTTCCACGGGGCAGCCGCGCAGTTACACGGAGCCACTGAGGAGGAACTCAAAGAGACCTATTCGCTGGCGAGTTTCACCGCACGATACAGCAGTATGCTCCACGCCCAAGAGTACGACGTAGACGAGTTCAAAGACAAGGTCGGGGAGATCGGCGAACACCTTCAAAAACAGATCGCGGCGGACGACTAACCATCCGTTTTCCGTCGGTACCTATTTTCCTCATCGCGGTCGATCTGCCACCCATTGGTCGGTCGATACGTCTGTCAATTCGAAACGCGAAGGATGCGCTGGCTGCCCTCTGATGACGTTTCCACAGCGGTGAGTTCAGACGCTGCGATGACTGAACACTGGAGCACAGACGCTCACTCGCTCGACGGTTCGAACACGTACGCCGACCCGGCCGAATCCCCCTCGGGGCCACGATCGAACGTGGCTCCAATGAGGACGGTGACGCCCTCCACGGCCACCGAGTTGCCGAAAGCGTCACCTTCGTTCCCATCGGCCGGAGCCAGTTTCGTGTGCTGGCGCCATGTTCCGTCCGAGCGGGTGAACAGATACGCCGACCCGCTTCGGTCCCCGTGTGGGTCGTTATCGTAACGTGCGCCGACGACGGCGAACTCTCCATCGAGCCCGACCGCCCATCCGAACCGATCACCATCATCACCATCGTCGGGAACGAGCTTCGCTTGCTGTGTCCAGCCATCAGCCGACCGATCGAACACGTACGCCGCGCCAGTGACACATCCAGCCGAATTCTCGGCCGAACGAGCGCCGATAACGGCCGCCGTCCCGTCGAGATCGACCGACACACCGAAATTTCCCCCACGATCCTCATCGTCGGGGGCGAGTTTGGCCTGCTGGAACCAAATCCCAGTAGATCGGATGAAGACGTACACCGAGCCGGTGCGTGCTCCGGTCGAGGTATCGGACGCACGAGCGCCGACGAGGACGGTATGCCCTTCGATCGCGACGGCCTGCCCGAAACGACCGTGCTCGCAGCCGTCGTCGGCGAATAATTTCGCTTCTTGATGCCAGGTTCCATCCGATCGGACGAACACGTACGCAGACCCCCCGTGGAACCCATTCGGGTCATCGTCGTAGTGCGCACCGATGAGTGCGGCGTCCCCATCGACGGCGACCGAGTTCCCGAAGCGAACGTCTGCCCCGCTATCGTCGGGAATCAGTTTCGCCTGCTGGCTCCAATTCTCACCCGATCGGATGAACACGTACGCCAATCCACCTCGGTTTCTGCCCGCGTTTTCACTTCCCGGAGCGCCAATGAGCACCGTTCCTCCATCAATCGCGACCGACCGTCCGAAGTAATCACGGATATCTCCATCGTCGGGGGCCAGTTTCGCCTGTTGTCTCCACGCCCCATCGGACCGAGTAAACACGTATGCAGCACCGGCTTGTGTACCGTTCGGGTCGTCTTCCCACGGTGCGCCGACGACCGCGGTGTCTCCATCGGTCGCCAGCGACCACCCGAACCGAGCGCCGTAATCCATCTCGTCCGCCGCGATGTCGTCAGGACGATCGCTTCGCGATCCGTCTTCGTCTTCGGTTCGGTCTTCGTCGCGATCGGACGCCATGAGCTTCTGACGTTGACTCCACTCCCGCGTTTCATTTTCGCCAGCAGATCCGTCGGACATATCCGTGTCGTCAAACCACGAATTCGATCTATTCGGATCGCCCTCAGTGACGGTCTGCAATAACGGTACACGGAATGAATTCTCCCCGGAAGTTCCGTGTTTCACACGTTCGAAAAAGTTACCATTTAGCACATATGTGGTTCACGCGCTTGTGGCTTTGTAACGAGGACGGTACCCAACCGCGAGCCGTGATAACACAGACTTACTGACCGGCAACACTTCCGCCGACGGAGGGACCAGCGTCTTGGCTTCACTTTCGATCTCCGAGTTCAGTCTCACTCATCTCGCCGTCTGAGATCGACCGGAATCGCGACGTTTCGGCTTCTGGGTCTAACTGCTGAGCGACACCTTTGCCGTGAGGAGTGAACCTCCGCCGTCGGAGGCATTGTGCGTAACGAGGGGATGTCGTCGCCACGCAACCGGGGCTGAGTTACACCCCTGGTTGGGCACGACGAATCTCGATCCCGGACCCTACATATCTAGATCATATTTTTACAACCGATGGAAACCTCTCTTTGAGTGCCCGCCAGGGGCCGATTACATGTGTTTGGGGGTGCATCCACACTCACCCTGTCAGTGCTCGTTTTTTGAATCGTTACTGTTCGAGCCATCGAGCTCTCGCTTCCGTACAGACGGTACGGAGAGACGCCCATAGAACCACCGGTCGTTACCAGCACCTATTATAAAGTAGACATATATCCGTTTCAACGTCCCCGATACTCTGAGACAGTGACGGCAAGCGACGGATTCTGCCCACCCGGAACGGGTCGAAATCAAGTTCACGGACGCTCCACACCTCAACAAGCAAAAATGGGTGGAGAGAGACGGGTCGATTACTCAGCGGATCTTGCTTATGCTCCGAAAATGCCGGATTTCTCGATCCTCCAGAGAGTGTATATATATTGATATATGAGGTGCGAATAAGTTGTGGTTACTTTTCGCTTGGATGTTATAACAAAGGGTTCGGCCGTCGCAGTGTTCGTATCATGGAATCAAATGATACGACACGGCGACGGGTCATGAAGGGTGCTGGGGCGGTCGGTATCGCCGGAGTAATCGGCGGAAGTTCGAGCGTAATGGCGTCTGAACACGATGACGAAGACAACGAGACCGATGACAGGAACGACACAAACGAACACGAAGACGAGTTCGCCGCCGTTCGCGTGGGAAACCTCGCTCCCGACATCGCCATGGACGACGCCGATCTGCCCGGCCGTGGGCCGCCGATGGACACGCCCGGTCGGCCCGCACAAAGGCTCAGATCGACGGCACTCGATCTCTACGTCGGAAAAGTCCCGGACGGAAACCCCACCATCGGCGGGATCGAATACCCGCAGTTCGGTCCGGGGCCGGCCGATTCGTACTTACAGGTTCCCGCTCGCGAATACGATATCGCGGTGACGTTGACCGGCGATACCGAACCGTTACTCGAGGAGACGATCGACGTCGAGCCTGGATATCGATACACCGCGCTCGCGGCCGGGCGATTGTCACCCGACGATGACGATTTCGAATTTCAGCCGATCATCATAGAGGACGCGGCGAGTCGAGAAGAGACGATTCCGGCAGAAGGGATGGCCGAAGCGAGCTTCGTCCACGCATCACCGAACGCGGGGCCGGTCGATATCGCCATCGACGGCGTCACCGCTCTCGAAGACGTCGAGTTCGGAGATGTCAGTCCGTACCAGACCGTACCGCCGAACGAATACGAAGTCGAGATACTGTCGGACGGCGATGTCGTGCTGTCGCTGACCAGAGAGTTGATCTCGGACACGCGAATCACGTTCTACGTCACTGGATTGGCCGGTGTCGATGAGTTCCCCGATGAAGACGGTCGATTCGGGCTTTCGGGTGTGGCGACCGTCGACGGATTGAATCCGCTCCCCGAACAGGTGCTAACGAGATAACGCGGTTCACAGATGTGAACGACGGAAGCTCACGATCGAAGTCGTAGTCGATGGCGTATCGTTTTCTCACAGAGACGAACGGTCAGTGCCACTCATCGAACTGACCGCAGTTTCTGCACTCGACTTTCGTTTTCCATCCGCTTCCCCGTTCGTGTTTCCAAGGCGGTATCGATCTCGTCACCATCTCTGCGATACTGTTGCACTCTGGGCACTGCGATGGGATCATATGCTGGACGATTGTGGCGTATATGTCTTTGTTAGCCATCTCGTACGCTACTGCAAGCGGTAGTTTCCGTCTCCATCCGCCCGCAGTCGGACAGTCTCTCTGGTACACAGAACATAGGAGAATGTCCACGATTGCAGCCGCAAGAGCAGTCACAGACGGCGAACGGGTTGAGTGGCAGATACTGTAGTGACCGGTGCCCTTTTATCCGAGGATACGTTGTAGCATAACGATCCGATATGGACAACAATTCGGCAGATACGTCTGACTGTTCTGCACTGACGACCGCGGATAAACGCCGAATCCAGCGGTATCTCGAAAAACCCTCCTACGAGCGCACGAGTGATGATCTCTGTCCAGATGCAGAAGAATGAACCGACAGTTCATCGATAGACATCCGAATTCCACAGAAAACACGCCTCGCCACTCAACAACTCGGACTGATGTGAGCGACGAAGATATCGAATTCGCCGTCTTCCGTATCCTCATTCGACACGCGAAGGGTATACTCTCCGCTCGATTCGATCTGGACGAGTTCATAAATCAGTTCGTCGGGGCCCGCTTCGAGAACCAGCTCACCGTCCGGGGTTTCTAACTGCACGCTCGGTTGGGCGTCCCCTTCGTACTGTTCGATCACCAAGTCCAGCGTCCAGCCTTCGTTTAGATCCAGCGAATAGGAGACCTCATCGCCCGCGGGCACGGTTTCGAGATCATCGACTAACCGCTCTTCAACGCACTCATCGTCCCCGTTATCCGGCGCTCCGTTTCCGTTCTCCCCGTTATTCGCCCCATTTTCCCCGTTCTCGTCGCCGGTCTCATTGCCGTTTCCGGTACAGCCGGCGCTCACAGCTATGGGGACGGCAGCCATCGAGAGCAGTGTACGTCGTTTCATGATTGTGTTCAGGAGGTCCGTTCTGACCTGTATCGTACTCTCTATCGCAATGGCCTTAATTGCCACTCCCGATCAACTGATACAGTCAGATCACCTACGGTAGCTATGGCGAAGCGATTCGTGCGCGCTCGTCCGAAAACGGCCCGTGTGCGCGAGCTTTACGATCGTCTCGATAGCGGTGAGATAGCGTCTATGGAGCCGTTCGGGAACGCGATAACGAAGGCGTTGATGAAGGCTCGGTTCGATCCCGACACGGGCGAGGCCGTCTGGATCGAGGAAGATTACTGTACTCCGCCGCTTGCGATGGAGCGCGAGGCAGTCCTCGACGACTACTTCGAGGAACTCACGATCGTTCGTGAAGACGCCGATGAGCCGACGGCGTGGGGCCAAATCGAACATTTCCCGAGGCTTTTCGATCACGTCCTCGAATCCCGGTAGCTGCCGCCCAGCTCACTCGTCGGGCCGATGGCGTGAGATATTCGATTTGATGAGAAATCGTAGCGCTTCGGTTGGCTTTCCCGCTTCAAGCAGTCCGATCGCCTCTTCTTCGACGGTAGCTGGAAACGACTCCCTGGCGAGAATCCGACGGACGGCTGCTTCCGCGTGTTCGTCCCCTGAGGAGTTTGTCATTTCCAAGCCACCGGATGGGTTGGGTATTGTTCTCTGATTGGTATAAACTTGCGGCAATGTCTCAGTCGGGACTGGCCGTCTACTCGCCTTTTCGCCTCGTATTCGTTACACAATACCGACATGTACCTTTGTCGACGATACATGAAAGTTGAAAACACCCGTGTCGCTCGGAGATCTGGTGTTCGAATTCGAGTTCGACTTCTGCGGTGGCTATTTCGTGACAATCTCTCCCGCACAGCTTAACGATCGAGTGACGCGGAATCGCGAACACACGCTTGCAGCCCGATATCGAGCGCTCGAAACGGCTCATTCGCTTCGAGATGGTCAATGACATCCGCTTCGACGTGCTTTGGGAATTTCCCACAATCGATATATTCGGCCACGATCGCCTCAATCTGCGATTCGCTCCAGCCACACCATTGCTCTACCATGGGTCTGTCAGATATCAGGCTACAGCCACTCGTTAGATAAAACCCATCTCGATTTCGGCCACCGAAAAAGACGGTCGGCAGGACGCGACGAATACAAAGACGCTCGCTTGAACTATCGGATGAGAATGACGGTTCGTCAGATGTAGCCCACGTGTGGGTGGGTGACCACCGCTACGGAGATGCAGGACAAAAGCCCAGAGGTCACGTGAGTTATACCGACTGGAGGCTGTTCACGCCGTCGCTTCGATCGAGTAGCCCGCCGCCGAGAGCTTTTCGCGGACAGCTGGCGGAATTCTCGGATCGTGAAGCCGCTCAGTAACGTCGCCGTACTTCGTGTCGTATCGACGAATTCCGTCGGTAAATTCGAGTTCCCGACGTGCCGGATCGGCTTCGACGAACCAGTATCGGTCGACGTTCGAAAGCGACCACCACGCGGTCACCTCGATTTCGGGTGCGTATTTCGTTGAACCGTTTCGTTCAGTGATCTGAATCTGTGGATCGTGCTTCATACTACTGTGGACCGATCCCACTTCGAGGCGGCCCCGTCGGGGTCGGTCTATCCATCTGCTTATTCATAGAGAAAGCGACAAGTTAGGTCTTTCGTATCGACAGACCGCGGTGCGATTCCCAGAATAAATCATATAAAATATATAAATATCTCAATATATAGTACAAAACTGCTACCGCCGATATTTTGGAATAATATCGCCTTATGCGCCTGAACAGTGTTCTGCGTTTAATACTCGACTATCGGTACGACTCCCCGTTCAGTTCGGCTGTTCCAACGAACCTGGACAGAATACACATGACAACCACAGAGACTGATATCGCGACCCACGAATGGTGGGAGCGGTACAAAGAAGTCGTCAATACCGATCCGGAGATGAAAGTACGCGGTCACGATCACTTCGATGAGAACTTCGCTGTGACGATCGGCGATGAGCAGTATCTCATCAAAGTCGACGCCGGCATGATCACGGACATCGTCCCGAATCCGGACATGAACACGGATTGGGCAGTCGGCGTCGAAGGCTCACAGAAAGCGTGGGAAGAGTTCATGCAAGAAAATCCACCAGCACACAACAACGAGATCATCGCCTCGAACTATCGAACCGCGGTTCGAGGGGAGGAAGACCACCTCCGATTGACCGGCAGTAACAAGACGTTCTTTCAGAACCTCCGGCCGATTCAGCGATCGCTCGATCTGATGCGCGTCGCGCACAACAAAGGGGGGTCCTGAGATGGCGGCTCCTGTACACGGCGAGGTCGAAGAGATTACTGGCAAGTACGTCGGTGTCGAAATCGAAGGCGTCACGAATCGGGTCTACTTCGAGGAAGCCGGACCCGAAGACGGCATTCCGCTCATCTGTCAGCACACCGCGGGCAATCACGGTCACGAATGGCGGCATCTCTTGGCCGATGAAGACATCACCGAGCATTACCGTGTGATCGCCTACGATCTCCCTTTCCACGGCAAATCCGTTCCACCGACGAGCCAAGAGTGGTGGGCCGAAGACTACATGCTGACCGAGGAGAAATTCGCCGAAACCATCGTCAGTATCGCCGACGCGCTCGAACTCGAGAATCCGGTGTATATGGGTTCGAGTATCGGTGGGAACATTATTCTCCAACTCGCTCACTGGCATCCGGACCGCTTCCGCGCACTCATCGGGCTCGAATGCGGGACGTACAGCCCAGGGTACTTCCTCGATTGGTTCCACCACCCGCAGGTGAACACCTCCGAAGTCAGCGCGTACTCGTGTTGGGGGCTCATGGCTCCGCAGGGGCCCGAATGGGCGCGTCGAGAGACGATGCACCTCTACGAACAGGGCTCAAACGGGCTCTTCCGTGGCGATCTGTACTACTATTCGGTCGATCACGACTACCGAGATAAACTGGACGAGATTGAACCGGGATGTCCGATGTACGTCATGAACGGCGAGTACGACTTCGCGACCGATCCGGACGACGCTCGTGAAGTGGCCGACGGGATCGGTGAGATGGCCACCGCGATAGAGATGAAACAGATCGGTCATTTCCCGATGTCGGAGAACCCGGCGCTGTTCAACGAGTACCTGAAACCGGTGCTGGACGAGATACGCGGCGAAGACGTCGATGTCCCAGAGGTTATGACGCCCGAAGACGTCGAGGCCGATCTGCGCGAAACGACGCACTGAATCGTGAGCTTCGAGTACCCATGACCGAACCGAATTCGGGTTCACAGCCCGCGGACGTAGACGAGTACGACCACTTCATCGACGGCGAGTTCGTCGCGTCGACGGGCGATGATCGATTCGACGTCGTGTACCCCTACGACGGGTCAGTCTGGGCGACGGTCCCGCTCGGAACGTCCGGGGATATCGATCGCGCAGTCGAAACCGCTCGAAAGGCGTTCGATTCGGACGCATGGGGCGAGTTGCGTCCCGCCGAACGAGCGGCGCTACTGCACGCGATCGCGGACACACTCGATGCACATGTCGACGAACTGGCGGAACTCGAGACCCGCCAGAACGGAAAGCTCATCCGAGAGATGGGCGCACAGATGGCCGGTCTCGGCGAGTACTTCCGTTATTATGCGAGTCTCTGTCGAACGCGGGAGGGCCGGACGATTCCGGTCGATAACAAGAATGGGGACTTTTTCACGTATGTGAAAAAAGAGCCGTACGGCGTCGTCGCGGCGGTGACGCCGTGGAACTCCCCGCTGTTGTTGACGGCGTTCAAACTCGCCCCGGCGCTGGCAGCGGGTTGTACGTTCGTCCACAAGCCGAGTTCGCACACGGCGGTGAGCGCACTCCGGTTCGCGGAACTGCTTTCCGATGCCGGCCTTCCCGCTGGTGTGTACAACGTCGTGACCGGCTCCGGTGGTACGGCTGGAGACGCGCTCGTAAACCACGACGACGTCGATAAAGTCGCGTTCACCGGCAGCACCGCGGTCGGACGACAAATCGGTGCAAGCGCAGGGGAAAAACTCGTCCCGGTCTCCTTAGAACTCGGCGGAAAGAGCCCGAACATCGTCTTTCCGAGTGCGAACCTTGAGAACGCCATCAACGGCATTGTAAAGGGCATTTTCGCGGCGACGGGACAGACTTGTCTTGCGGGTTCTCGGGTATTCGTCCACGAAGAGATCGCCGAGGCGATCGTCGACCGCTTGGTCGATCGGGCGAGTTCGATCCGACTCGGCGATCCGATGGACCCGGAGACGGAGATGGGGCCAGTGGCCTTCCGAGGCCAGTTGGAAACGATTCGATCGTACATCGAAACCGCAAGAGAAGAAGGCGCGACGATCTCCCACGGCGGCACGCAACCCGACAACTTGCCCGGTGAGTGTTTCTTCGAGCCGACGATCGTGACCGATGTCGACGATGCCGACACCGTCGTCCGAGAAGAGATCTTTGGCCCCGTCGCCAGCGTGCTTACGTTCACCGACGAGGACGAAGTGATCGGGCGCGCTAACGACTCACCGTACGGTCTCGCTGCCGGCGTGTGGACAGAAGATATGCGACAGGCGCAACGAGTTGCTGATCGTCTCGAAGCGGGAACCGTCTGGGTGAACGAGTACCGAACCCTCGCGTACAACGCGCCGTTCGGCGGCTACAAGGACAGCGGTCTGGGTCGCGAACTCGGTCGGGAAGGACTCGAAGCGTACCTGCAAACGAAGACCGTCTGGATCGACCAGTCGGGGACCGTCGACGATCCGTTCACGCTCGGTTGAGCCGCGTTCCGACGGCCGGATCGAAATCCGAATCGCTCAACGTCCCCGGATCGGTTCGACGCCGCTGACGCTTTTCCGTCGTGCGCTCATCAACGCCAGACGCGCCTGTAAATGTTGGCCGCGAGGTTCAGATCCCACGTCCCCGTCTGGAGGTTGTAGTACGTGTGAAGTTCGGGGGCGAACTTCGCCTTGTAGCTGTAGATCCGCTCGTTATTCGCACCGATGAGGTCGTACCGTTGTAATCCGCGGTCGATCGCATCCGTACAGACCCGCCATTGGAGCAGATCATTGACTGGAATGTTGGAATCCGTCTTCGCGCTACCGAGCCAGCCGTAAATCCCGTAGTCCGTTTCGAGCGTGAGAATACCACCAGCAAAGGAACCGTCGATCCGACACACAGACTGCCGAAACCGTCCCTCGGGAAGCCGGTTGTGAAGAT
>SKKJ01000143.1 GCA_007121575.1 Natronomonas sp. | reverse complement strand
CGCGAGCGTGTCCATCCCCGGTTTCGTTGACGGCGTTTGAACGCTCATGGTTCGTCGTCCTCGGTTGCTGGCCTGAATTCTCCGAAGCCAGAACCGTCGGACTCGTCGTTTTCGTCGAGGTCGCCGAGGTCTGGAATTTCGTCCTCCTCGTCGGTTTCACGTTGGGTGTTTTCCAGACTATCAAATACGTCGAACGCATCGTGCTCATTCGACGCGTCATCCGTCGGCGTATCGTCTTGGTCTCTCGTGAACGCTGTCTGACCCGAATCGGTACCGAATATGTCTATATCGTCTTCGGGTTCGATATCGAGCGCGTCTACGACATCGCCGACTGCCTCGGCATCACGGTACGTCTCGAGCAGTGGTTCTGCGTTTTCGAGGATCGTTCGCGTCTCTTCGAGCATCTCTTCGCTCGCATCGGGCCGAGGAACCATAGCCTCCTTTTCGGGATCGATATCGATTTCGACCGATTCCATCTCGCGAAGATCCTCGAGTGAACGTTCGAGATCATCGTTCGCGATGAGCGAGAGGATCGTCTCTTCGTCGTTTATAAACGCTTGGAGCGTCGCTGCGACCTGCGTATAGGTGTTGAGCCCTTCGTGAATGAGATATGCGATGACGAGTTCACGAGTGAATATCTCTTCGTCGAGTTGCTCACGTGACCACCCTCGGTCGAATGCGATCGTATCGAGCGTGTTCGATTGTCCCATCTGCAGGTATTTGTCCGTCTCCGCTTGCCACTGATAGACGTCTTGAACGTTGATTTCGTCGTTTTCGGGGTCGTAGTGGTTGATCTCCGTGAGCGATTTGTTCCGCCTGACTTTCCGGTCTTTGATCCGCGTCTGCGTTTGGATCGAGACGAGATCCAACGCGGTAAACATAGTCTTCGAGACGTTGATCGGTTCCGTCGTGAATCGTTTGATCACCTCGCCGACCGAATCCGCGTGAAACGTCGTGAGCGTGGTGTGTCCCGTCGACATGACCTGAAAGAGCGTTCGTCCCTCCTCGCCGCGGATCTCGCCCATAACGATATATTCGGGCCGTTGCCGTAATGCGGCTTCCAAAAGGTCGAACTCGTCGACGTCGCCTTTATCTCCATCGCTAAACGAGGGCCGGGTCACACTTGCGATCCAGTTTCGTTGCGGCAACTCAACTTCCCGGGTGTCCTCGATCGAGACGATCTTCGCTTTGCTCGGGATGAAAAGCGAGACGGCGTTGAGCGAGGTCGTTTTTCCGGATGCCGTTCCGCCCGCGAAGACGAGCGATTTTTGATTTTCGATGCTGAGCCACAGAAACGCCATCTCTTCGAGCGAGAACGTGTTCCAGTTGATCAGATCGATCGGCGTGTGGGGGACGTCTTTGAACTGCCGGATCGTGTAGTTCGTCCCGTGATCGGAAACTTCCCGACCGAGCGTGAGTTGTGCGCGTGATCCATCGGGCAACGTCGCGTCGACCTGTGGGCTTCGTTTCGAGATCCCCTTTCCGGATCGCTGTGCGAGTTTCACGACGAACTCGTCGAGTTCGTCGGTGCCGTGATAGACGTTCGAGATGATCTGCTCGTACTCGGAGTGGTACACGAACACCGGCGAGTTATATCCGTCACAGGAGATATCTTCGATGTTGATGTCGTGTTTGACGCCGTCGATCCGTTCGAAGCCGATGAAGTCTCGCTTGAGAACGTACAGTAGTTTCTTGATTTGATGTTCCGTGAGCGTTTTTGAGCCCTCGTTCAATAGTGCGGGTTCAGGGCGTGTGCTGATCCCGTGTAGCTCTCTGGGGCCGTCGTTTTCTTCCTCCGTCGTATCAGCTCTACCGAGTCGTTCCTTGATCGTCTCCAGAAGTCCACTACCTCCATCTGGACGCGCATCCGTTGCGTACAGATCGTATCGTTTGAGGAGGTTGTGTGTCTCCGTTTCGATGACCTGTGTCCGCGTATCTTTCCCGTCTTGGGCGACGATTTGGTCGTCGGAGTATTTAATCGCCGTTTTGAGCTTTCCGACGAGAAATTTTCGAAGATCGGCTTCCAGCGGCGTGAAGTGCGGTTCGATCAGGTAGTATTTCTTTTCGTTCTCTTTCTCCGAGTGAAAGATAATGACGAACGCGTAGGGTTTGTTGACCCAATACCGCTCGACCTCTCGAAAATGGCTCTTTTTCTCCCGCGGGACAGCACGCTCTAGATCATAACGGGTCACGACGGTCGTCGTCCCGTTCTCGTTCGAAAAGAAGGCGTCTTCATCGATATCCGGATCGATACGGACCGTTCGCTCTTCGAAAATATCGGCAAGCACGTCGACGGCGTCATCGCCGCCCTTGAGGCGAGTGCCGAGTTCGTCCGGCGCAAAGCCGAGGTAGGACGCTGGATCGAACGGTTCCTCTTCGGGCGCTTCACCCTCTTCGTCGTAATAGTACTCCCGCTTGAAATCGTCCCAGCTGTAGTGACCGACGGCGACGGGAGGTTCCTCATCTGCCGGATCTGCTGAGCTGTCTACGGTCGATGTGGATTCTGCCGAATCGTCTTCGGACGGCTCCGTCGTTTGCACCGTCTCGAAACCGCTGCTATCGGCATCATCGGTCGACATTACCGATAAAGTTCGCGCGCGCGTTGAAAAAGGGGCTGTCAGAATCGAATCGTGAAACGGCCGAAACTTCCGTCGAAGCGAACGTTGCGTTATGCGATGAATCGCTCGATTCGATCCATCGCTTCTTTGAGCTCTTCGAGACCGGTGGCATAGGACGCTCGGAGATGACCGCTCCCCCCGACGCCGAACGCATCTCCGGGGACCATCGCCACCGATTCGGCCTCTAGAAGGTCTTCGGCGAACTGCTCAGCGTCTCCTCCGGGACACTCCGGGAACACATAGAACGCGCCGGTCGCCTCGAAGCAGTCGATTCCCATCTCCGCGAACCGCGACAGGACGAAGTTTCGTCGACGATCGTATTGAGCGCACATTTCGAGAACGTCCTGTCGGCAACTTCTGAGCGCTTCGATCGCGGCGTGTTGGGCGGTTGTCGGCGCT
>SKKJ01000071.1 GCA_007121575.1 Natronomonas sp. | reverse complement strand
TTGACGACGGCAGTGATCTCTTCCCCGTCGTCGAGATCGACAATGTTCACTGCGGACGTGCCACGAGCAGTTCGTCCCATCTCTGGAAGTTCGAACACTTTCAGCCGATACACCTGTCCTTGGTTGGTAAAGCAAAGTAGATAATCATGTGTCGAGGCAGTAAATACGGTCGATATTCGGTCACCGTCCTTCGGCCGCGAGCCGATGATACCCTTGCCACCACGGTGCTGTGTCTCGAACTCCGAAAGAGACATCCGCTTGACGTAGTCGGCTTCAGAGACAGCGACGACGACCTGCTCTTCGGCAATGAGATCCTCTCGGGTCACCAAACCGGCGTCCTCAATGATGCTCGTTCGCCGGTCATCGGCGTACTCTGATTGTATCTCCCGAAGCTCCGTCTTAACGACGCCGAGCAGTTCGCTTTCGTCGTTAAGGATCGTTTGAAGCCGCTCGATCTCGGCCTGAACATCTCGATACTCGGTGTCGATCTCGTCGGCTTCCATCGACGTGAGCGATCCGAGTTGCATCCTGACGATGTGTTCGGCTTGCTCCGCCGAGAGACCATACTCCGCTCGGAGCCCGGACATTGCACCATCGCGATCCGCGCTTTCACGAACGATCTCGACCACGTCATCGATGTTATCGAGCGCGATGAGCCGCCCTTCGAGGATATGCGCTCTGTCTTCGGCTTCACCTAGCTCGAACTGTGATCGTCGTCTGACGACATCGCGTCGATGCTGGACGAACTCCTCGAGCATCTCTTTTAAGTTCAATACGCGGGGTTGACCATCGACCAGCGCCAAAGAGATCACTGAGAACGTGTTTTCGAGATGGTGTTCGAGCAACTGGTTTTTCACCACATCGACGTTCGATCCACGCTTGCACTCGATGACGACTCTGATCCCGTTTCGGTCGGATTCGTCTCGAATGTCGCTTATGCCCTCGATCTTGCCTTCTTGGACATCCTCGGCGATCCGTTCGATCCTTCGCGCTTTGTTCTCCTGATACGGAAGCTTCGTAACGATCAGCCGGTCTCCACCACGATCTGTGTACTCCGTTTCGATTTCGGCACGAACGCGGAGTCGTCCACGACCCTCGGTGTACGCGTCCCAGATCCCCTCTCGGTTGACGATGTTCGCTCCGGTCGGGAAATCGGGTCCTTTGATATATCCGTCCGAATCTGGTGTGTCGATCAGGTCGGAAATCGAACAGTCAGGGGAATCGATGAGATGAACTGCAGCGTCGATAACCTCCCCGAGGTTGTGCGGCGGCAGGTTCGTCGACATGCCGACGGCGATTCCCGAAGCGCCGTTTACCAAGAGGTTCGGAATCTTCGATGGCAACACCGCAGGCTCGGTCAGCCGGTCATCGTAGTTCCCTTCGAAATCGACCGTATCCTTCTCGATATCGGCGAGCAGCTCCTCTGCGATCGCTGCCATTCGCGCTTCGGTATATCGCATCGCGGCCGGCGGATCACCGTCAACAGAGCCGAAGTTTCCTTGCCCATCAACCAGCGGATACCGAAGCGAGAAGTCCTGTGCCATTCGTGCGAGGGCGTCGTAGATGGCTGAATCACCGTGTGGGTGATAATTACCCATCGTCTCGCCGACGATCGATGAGGACTTTCGATGGCCGGAACGAGACGTAACGCCCATCTCATGCATCGCGTACAGAATGCGGCGTTGGACGGGTTTGAGTCCATCACGGGCGTCGGGCAGTGCACGCCCGACGATGACGCTCATCGCGTAGTCGATATACGACTGTTCCATTTCGTCTTCGATCCGGACTGGTCGGACGTTCTTTGCCGGGACGTCCGGTGTGTCCGGGGCTTCTGAGCTCATATGTCGATCCACTCCGCCTCCTCGGCGTGTTCTTTGATAAATTGCTTCCGCGGTCCGACTGCATCACCCATCAGCACGCTGAACATTCGATCCGCAGCAGCCGCGTCCTCGATGGTGATCTGTTTTAAAATCCTGTTCTCCGGGTTCATCGTCGCGTCCCAGAGCTGTTCTGGGTTCATCTCGCCGAGACCCTTGAACCGCTGTACTTGCGACGGGTTACCATCGCACTTCTCGTCGATGATCTGTTCTCGTTCAGCTTCGGTCATGGCGTCGTAGGTCTCGCCCTTGCATCGAATCCGGTATAACGGCGGCTGGGCGGCGTAGACGTAGCCAGCTTCGATGAGTGGCGTCATGTGACGGTATAAGAACGTCAAAAGCAACGTTCGGATGTGCGCGCCGTCGACATCCGCATCGCAAAAGAGGATGATCTTATGATAGCGTGCCTCCTCCAGATCGAACTCTTCGCCGATTCCAGTCCCGATCGCGGTGATCAGGTTCCGAATCTCGTTGTTTTCGAGGATCCGATCGAGCCGATGCTTTTCGACGTTCAAGATTTTGCCACGAATCGGCAAAATCGCCTGGAACCCCGGATTTCGGCCCTGTTTAGCGCTTCCTCCCGCACTGTCCCCCTCCACCACGAACAGTTCCGATTTCTCTGGATCTCGGCTCTGACAGTCCGCGAGTTTCCCGGGGAGCGACGTCGATTCCAATGCGGATTTCCGACGCGTCAGCTCTTCCGCCTTCTTCGCCGCTTTCCGAGCTTTCGCGGCCTCAACGGCTTTGGAGATGATCGCTTCCGCCGTATCAGGGTGTTCTTCGAGGTACGTCGCGAGCCCCTCGTGAACCGCGCTCTCGACGATTCCACGAACCTCGCCGTTTCCGAGTTTCGTCTTCGTCTGGCCTTCGAACTGTGGATCCGGGTGTTTGATCGAGATAACTGCCGTCAGTCCCTCCCGGATGTCCTCACCTTTGAGATTGCCGTCGAGATCGGCCAACATGTCGTTTCCGGTCGCGTAATCGTTGATCACACGCGTGAGGGCCGTTTTGAATCCGGTGAGATGCGTTCCACCTTCCCGCGTGTTGATGTTGTTGGCGAACGCGTGGATCGATCCTTGAACGCCTGCCGTCGCCTGCACCGCGATCTCCACCTGAATGTCGTCTTCGTCGTCCTCGAAATAGATAAT
>SKKJ01000284.1 GCA_007121575.1 Natronomonas sp. | reverse complement strand
TGATCGCCTTGCGGGCGTCCTCGTCGGGGACCGGAACGTGGACGTGACGGTCCAGTCGACCGGGCCGGAGCAGGGCGTCGTCGATCAGATCGGGACGGTTCGTCGTCGCGATGACGACCACGTCTTCGAGCGCTTCGAGCCCATCGAGCTCGGTCAACAGTTGGGAAACGACGCGCTCACCGACACCGCTGTCGCCCATCCGAGCGCCGCGCTCGCCAGCGATCGAGTCGATCTCATCGAAGAAGACCACGGTCGGCGCGTTCGATCGCGCCTTCTCGAAGACTTCTCGGACGCCTTTCTCGGATTCGCCGACGTATTTGTTCAGCAGCTCCGGGCCTTTAATCGAGATGAAGTTCGAGTTGGCTTCGTTGGCCACGGCTTTCGCTATGAGCGTCTTTCCGGTCCCGGGCGGACCGTACAGGAGCACGCCTTTCGCGGCATCCATATCCATCGCCTCGAACACTTCCGGGTAATCGAGTGGCCACTGGATCGTCTCTCTGAGACGTTCTTTGGTATCTTCGAGCCCGCCGACGGAGTCCCAGGAAACGTCGGGGACCTCGACGAAGACTTCCCGCATCGCGCTTGGTGAAATCCCTTTGAGCGCCTCTTTGAAATCGGCTTCAGTGACCGACATCGATTCGAGGATCTCGGCATCGATCTCTTCTTGCTCGAGATCGAGCTGCGGACGAATACGTCGCAGCGCGTTCATCGCGGCCTCTTTGGTCAGACTTTCGAGATCCGCACCGACGAAACCGTGGGTGTTTTCGGCATACCGATCGAGATCGACCTTCTCCGAAAGCGGCATCCCTCGGGTGTGGACCTGTAGGATCTCTCTGCGTCCGTCCTTATCTGGAACGCCGATTTCGATCTCACGGTCGAACCGACCGCCCCGCCGCAGCGCCGGATCCAACGCGTCAACCCGGTTCGTCGCGCCGATCACGATCACGTCACCGCGCTCGTCGAGCCCGTCCATGAGGCTGAGCAGTTGGGCGACAACACGTCGTTCGACATCGCCGCTCGTCTCACCTCGTTTCGGCGCGATCGAATCGATCTCGTCGATGAAGACGATCGCTGGCGTGTTTTCTGCAGCTTCCTCGAAGATTTCTCGGAGCTGTTCTTCAGACTCACCGTAATATTTCGACATGATCTCCGGCCCGGAAATGTTCGAAAAGTGGGCGTCTATCTCGCTGGCGACGGCTTTCGCCATGAGCGTCTTTCCGGTTCCGGGCGGACCGTGCAACAGCACGCCTTTCGGCGGCTCGATGCCGAGCTGTTGGAACAGTTCTGGATGCCGCATCGGCAGTTCGATCATCTCGCGGACCTGCTCTAACTCCTCGTCCAACCCGCCGATGTCTTCGTAGTTTACCGAGGGGGTACCGCCGGCTGCTGAGACACCCGCCCCATCGCCGGACTGTGCGATCTGCTCTGCTGGCTTTTCGCTGATCTGAATCTCGGTCGAATCGGTGATCACGACCGTACCGCTTGGGTCGGTGTCAGCGATACGAAGCGGGATTCGCTGCCCACTCTGCGTGGATAACGGTCCCAATCCGAGCGAGAACGGGACGTTCTGTCCGGTCGTTACGGCCTGTCCGCTGAGCTTATCACGGATATGTGGTCCGATATTACCTCTAATGCGCAGATTTTGTGGTAGCGCGACTGTCACCTGCTTTGCCGGGTTGACATCGGCCGGTTCGATCGTGACTTTGTCATCGATTCCAACGGTAGCCTCCTGTCGGAGCCGGCCATCGATACGGATGACGCCACGTCCTTCATCCTCGGGATACCCCGGCCACACCCGTGCGACTGCACGCGATTCACCGCCGTCGATAACGATGTAATCACCGTTTTCGACACCGATCTCATTCATCGCGCTTCGGTCGACGGCCGCGAGTCCGCGCCCAGCGTCCTTCTGTTTGAGTGGTTTGACTGTGAGTCGCATAAATTATCGCTCCATCTCAATAGTAACGACGCCGTTGTTTATAATCGCGCGGTCGGTCCCAGCCGGAACCGAGAACTCGAACTGGTCGTCGTCGATGACGACGATCGCAGTCCCATCGACGACGTCGATGCTCCCTTCGACGAGGCCGAAATCGGCGACGAGAACGGTTCGGTCCTCGTACTCATACTGACGAACGGGACCGTCGATCTCGGTTCTAATCGAGTGTGTATACTCGTTCATACTAACCAATAGTTAGTTATATCAATATATAACTCTTTCCTTGATAATCAATAGGCGGGACACGTTGTCGAAAAAGAAGTGGAATTGCGGTTCACACCGTTACAACGTGTCGTGTGCTAATTGTTCTGAAGACTCGAGTTCATCGATCTCTGTCGAGAGTGCAGTGTAAACGGTATCTTGCCGTCCTTTATTACAATTCCCGTGGACAGATCCGATATGGATACGGTCACTCACAGCGGCCGAACGATCTCATACCGGCACTCGATGAACGGAACCGATCCAACGGTCTGTTATATACACGGCGCGGGCGGGAGTCATCGTCTCTGGAGGGAACAGTTCGACGATACCACCGGACATCCAGCTGTCGCGCTCGATCTATCCGGCCACGGCGACAGCGATGATTTCTCTGAGCCATCCGGAACTGAAACGCTCGACTCGTACGCTGATGACGTCGTCTCGGTGAGCGAAGAAACCGGTGCCACGGTGCTCTGTGGAAACTCGATGGGCGGTGCGGTCGCGTTGTGGATCGCGCTCGAGCGAGAACTTCGTCTCGATGCACTGGTCCTCACGGGTAGTGGGGCGAAACTCGGTGTCGATCCAACGTTCTTACAGACGCTCGAATCGGATTTTGAGACGGCGATCGACACGCTCCACTCGCCCGGCACATTGTTCTACGAACCGACGGACGATCGAGTTGCGTGTTCGCTAGCGGGGTTACGTGCGGCCGGTCAGGCCGTAACACTGCGCGATTTCGAAACCTGCGACGCGTTCGACGTTCGTGACCGAATCGGTGAGATCGAGGTGCCGACGCTCGTGATTTGTGGTGAACACGACAAACTCACCCCACCCGCATTTC
>SKKJ01000208.1 GCA_007121575.1 Natronomonas sp. | reverse complement strand
TAGGTGTTCTGGCCCTGGTCGCTGTGGCGGTAATCGAGCACGTGGTGGTCCGTTCCGTATCCCTTCGGGTTACTGCGGTGGGCTCGCCACATCGGCAGATCCAAGAACACGCCGTCCCGTTTGAGTCGTTCGAGTTCCCGCTTTGGTCTGATCTCACGCCAGTCGTTCTCCCACCACTCGCCCGCACACGCCTGGGGGATGTACTTTCGGATGTCCGTCTTGTCGAGTCCCTCGGGACCGAAGTGATCGTGGGCTCGAACCTCCGCTTCCGGAACTTCGCTGGGCATCGATCGCATTCCGGTATGGACCGTCAGCCAGCCACCGAACTCCTCGAACCCCTTGACTGATCCATCGTCGAGGAGGAAACTCACCCGATCTTCGTAAAACCCGGTATGCTCTGGGTTCTTCCCTTCTGCAACCCAGGGTGAAGGATCTGCAAACTGTCTCCACTTCCCGTCGCGATACACCAACATATCGTGAATCCAGCCGCCGGGATGCGGCTGGTCCCAGCGAAACCGGAAGTAGATCCGCTCGGAGTTGAACGCGATTTTTGTCTTAAGTCGCTTCAATTTCGCGTCCGGTCGCCAATGCTCTGTCATGGTATGTAATTTGTCGAGTCCGATTTCTATTCGAGGCGTCGCCGCTCGACGATCGCTTCCATTTCGGTGAGAGCCGCCTTCGCTTCTTGGCGATTCGCACCCAATTCTGTCGAGATCTCCTCAGAGATCTCCAAATCAGTTGCCAACAGTAACAGACGGTCGAGAACCGTGATCTCGAATCGTTCGTTCAACATGCCGGTACTCAACACGTCCAGATCTCGAAGCGCCGGCGGTGCGTCCGTCGAGACGATCTCGTCTTTTTCGGCGAGAATCCCCTCCATGACGGGACTGCCCGCAACTCGCGATTCCATGCCCAATTCTTCGAAGATCCGTTCGATCCGGTGGATCTGTTCGACGGTGTCCGCTTCGTGATCTGCAAAGAGCGCTCTCACCTCGTCGCTCGCAGCAGCGTCTGCGAGATCGGCATGCAGATCGAGGATTTCAAGTTCTGCGTGATAGAGCTTCTGTAACTCCCGTTCGAACATGTCCGCGCGAGTTATCGTCGTCATCGCGTGCTCCCCCCTCGTATCGGAGTTCGTCGATCCGGTCGGTGTCCGGGTGCGGTGTTGTGAATCCTCGTTTTACTCATCTTCGAAGAGTTGTCGGCGTATGTGTTCCTGAACATTTCGTGTATCGATCCGCTCGCTTTCGAGCAGTAATCGGAGTTCTCTCGGCGACAGTTCGTTTCCAGCTTCCAGATCCTCCAGAAGCGACGCTTGGGGGAGCTCGATCGCGTCGATATCGAGTTCGACCTTTTCGATGAGGATTCCGTCTTTCCGGCCGGCCCGATGGAGGGCTTCAGTGAGCAACCAGTCTGCGATCGGGTCAGGACCGTTCTTGCCGGCACCCATTATCGAAGTGATCCCCGTACTGTACAGAAGGAACGCGAGCGCGTCTCGTATACCGTCGGCGAATTCCGGATCATCGTCGATTGGCTCCTGTTTCGCGCCGGGAGTCCCGAACAGTTTCTCTCGCTCGTCTTGTTCGAGGTACTCGAACAGGATGGAGAAATCGAGAATCGAGTTATAGACGCGTTCTCGAATGTCACGGCGGCGCTGATAGCGCTGCTGTTTCGCGTGTTCTCCTTCGTATCGTTTCTCACCCGTCAGCCACCGGCGGTCTTCCGTTGTGAGCATCGCGTTCTTCCGTCCGGTCATAGATCCTGTAGCAGCCTCGGTGAGAGTAAACACCCGCCACGGTAAATCAATATTGATTTATGGTGGTCAGAAATCTATTTACTATCGAAGCATGAACGGCCACTATGGCCAAAGTCGCGTTCGTGTGCGTCGGCAACGCCGGTCGCAGCCAACTGGCGACCGCGCTCGCGGAACGGGAGCGAGACCGACGTGATCTCGGCGATTCAATCGAAATCGTTACTGGTGGGATTGAACCGCACGACCACGTTCACAGCGACGTGATCGAGGTCCTTCGAGAGGACGGCATAGATATCGGAGCCCGTACTCCACGCCGAATAACGGCCGACGATGTCGCGGATGCCGACTACATCGTCACGATGGGCTGTGCAGTCGATGCGTTCGCCCCACCCGATTGGGATGGAACGTCCGAGAGATGGGAGCTCAAGCATCCCGGTGGGGATGACGAAGACGCCGTTCGAGCGCAGCGAGACGAGATTCGAGATCGCGTCGCAGATTTCTTCGATCGACTCGACACAGCAGTGTGAGGTGACCCACCGATGAATCAAGACCAAGTGACTGTTGAGGCGGAGAAGACGGGGACGCTCGCAATTTTTCGACAGTTCTTTTCGCTCCAGCGGGACGTACTGGTCCTTTCGCTGGCGATGTTCGCGTTCAGCCTCGGCTTCCAGATGACCAACCGGTTTCTCCCCGATTACCTCTTCTTTCTCGGCGCGACCGGGTTCATCGTTGGACTGTTCGCCACACTCGGGAACGTTATCGGAGCGATCTATCCGTACTACGGCGGCGTGGTCTCCGACCGCGTCGGCTCTCGGTACGCCCTGACCGTCTTCGGATTCGTCTCCACGTTCGGCTTCGTGATCTGGCTGGCGTCGGCATACGTTCCGCCGATCGATCTCGGTGCGATCGTGCTAGAACCGTGGGTGTGGGTGTTCGTCGGCCTGCTGTTGGCGCAGTGCTGGAAGTCGTTCGGGATCGGCGGACATTACGCGATCGTCAAGCAAAGTACGGACCCAAGCAGATTGGCGCGAGGCTTCGCCAGTACGGAGACCTTCCGGCGAACGGCGTTCTTGCTCGCTCCGCTCATCGTCGCAGTGTTAGTGGCTGACGCACTCATGCCCGGGTTCCTCTGGGTGCTCGTGATCGCCATCGTCTTCGCGCTCCTCGGCACGGTCATCCAGCACTTCCTATACAAAACCGACGCAGACACGATCGGCGACGAGTTCGAAGGGTTCGGGCAGATCGCCGACGACCTTCGGGCGTTGCCGGACCCGCTTCGGCCG
>SKKJ01000260.1 GCA_007121575.1 Natronomonas sp. | reverse complement strand
TCCGGCCGCAAAAGGCGATGAAGGGGCATGGGCCCCGTCGATCGATGACAGCGAGGCGTTCGAGATCGTCGAGGAAGCCGTCGAGACTGTATCCGATGAAGTCGGATTCGAGATCCGTTTCGGACTCGACGTTGCTGGGGCCGAACTCTACGAAGACGGTGCATACCACTACGGTGACGAGACGAAGACGCCCGAAGAACAGCGCGAGTATATCGCGAATCTCATAGACGAATACGATCTCGTATACGTCGAAGATCCACTCGATGAGAACGATTTCGGTGGATTCGCAGAACTCGTTGACCGAGTCGAACACCCCACAGCTGGGCCGTTGGCAGACCAGCCGTTGATCTGTGGTGATGACCTGTTCGTGACGAACACCGAGCGACTCGAACGCGGCATCGAGTCAGGTGCCGCAAACAGTATCCTGATCAAACCGAATCAGATCGGGACGCTGTCGGATACGTTCGACGCCATCGAATTGGCGGTCGAACACGGATACGCACCGGTGGTCTCTCACCGGAGCGGCGAAACGGAAGATACGACGATAGCACACCTCGCCGTCGCGACCGACGCACCGTTCATCAAAACGGGCGCGGTCGGCGGCGAGCGAACCGCAAAGCTGAACGAACTCATTAGAATCGAGGCAAACGCATGAGCGATAACGAAGAGGGGATCGACGGCTCCGAACTCGACGAGGAACTCGACGAACTCGAAGAAGAGATCGAAGAGGACTTCGACGAGCTGGAGGCCGTGGCCGAGGAGGCCGACCCCACAGCCGACGAAACGCCCACCGAGGAGGCAGCCGACGAGGTTGCCGACGAGGAAGAAACTGAACCGAGCGAAGAGGTCGATGACGAACCGGTCTTAGACGAAGATGTCATGCCGGATGACGAAGTCGATCTGCTCATCCCCGTCGAGGATTATCTGGCTGCAGGTGTCCACATCGGGACACAGCAGAAGACTAAATCCATGGATCGGTTTATCCATCGCGTCCGCACGGATGGACTCTACGTTCTCGACGTGTCACAGACTGACACGCGAATTCGAACGGCGGCATCCTTCCTCGCGAACTACAATCCCGAACAGATACTGGTCGCGTCTTCGCGACAGTACGGTCGGTTCCCCGCGGAGAAATTCGCCGATGCGGTCGGTGCGCGGGCACGAACCGGTCGATTCATTCCGGGGACGCTGACGAACCCCGACTACGCCGGCTACATTGAGCCGGATGTCGTCGTCGTCACGGACCCGATCGGTGATTCTCAGGCGGTCAAAGAAGCGATCACGGTCGGTATCCCGGTCATCGCGATGTGTGACTCGAACAACACGACGTCTAACGTCGATCTCGTCGTTCCGACGAACAACAAAGGCCGAAAAGCGTTGAGCGTCGTCTACTGGCTGCTCGCGAACGAAACGCTCGATCGACGCGGTGCAGAGCCGACCTACGCGCTTGAAGACTTCGAGACGGAACCATAACTGAGTCGATTTTACGTTTACGCTGTCGTTACTCACCAAGCGGATGCTCTTTTAACTCATTATATAAAAGCACCTCATCCGACAGATCACTCATCCACTGTACCGAGCGAACGCCCCTCCCTGATCGGGTGGTACCGGATCGATATCTTCCATGAAACGAGAGATACGGGTTCGGTATCGGTTCTCTGTCCGTCCAATCGTCCATATATATCAGGTGTATCTGTGAGAGACCATCGATTGTGGCTTCGATACCAGTTGCTTCGGTAACGCTCCGTTTCGCACATTCGCGATACGTCTCACCGAGGTGACGATGATCGCCGGGATCGACCCAGCCGTCACTTCCGGTGTATTGAACTACCAGCAAGCGATCGTCACGTCGAACCCGTATTCCCGCGCCGCCGATAATCCCAAACCGTTCAAACGTCTCGAGAATCCCCTCGTAGGCGTCCGCTGAGCAATCGACTCGGCGACTGATGAGATCTAACTCACCGTGTTCGGCCGCGAGATTCCCAACGAGTCCGTTGACGTGGCGATGCAGTGGTACGGACACACCGAATGTGAGAACGCCGACGTATTGGCTGTTACGACGGCTTTTCGGATACCCTTTTTACTTGCCCCTCCGAGTGCCGAGTATGACTACTTCGAGTGCACCGGCGAAGGTGTATCTCTTCGGTGAACACGCCGTTGTATACGGCGAGCCGGCCGTTCCGTGCGCGATCGAACGTCGTGCGAGCGTCACGATCGAGCGCCGTGATGATACCCGTCGCTGCGTGCAAGCGAACGACCTCACACTCGATGGATTCACCGTCACGTGGGGTGGACAAACGGACCGCCGACCGGACGTGGATGTCCCGACGCCACTTGTGGAGGCCGCCATGGGCTACATCGATGGCGCGATCGAACAAGCGCTCGATCTCGCCGGAGAAGCCGACATCGGGTTCGATGTCACCGTTGAGAGCAATATTCCGTTAGGTGCCGGCCTCGGATCTTCAGCGGCGGTCGTCGTCGCCGGTATCGACGCGGCGGCTCGTGAGTTGGGATTCGATCCGTCTCCCGAAACGATCGCAGACCGTGCCTATCGAGTCGAGCATGCAGTCCAAGACGGTGAGGCCTCTCGAGCCGATACGTTCTGCTCTGCGATGGGTGGCGCGGTGAGGGTTCAGGGAGATGATTGTCGGCGGCTCCGTGACGTTCCATCGCTTCCGTTCGTTGTCGGATACGACGGTAACGCGGGAGATACTGGTGCGCTTGTCGCCGGTGTTAGAGGGCTGAAAGAAGAGTACGGCTTCGCTGCAGACACCGTCGAGGCGATCGGTGATATCGTTCGAACCGGTGAGCGGGCGCTCAAGGACGAAAACGTCGAAGAGATCGGCCGGCTGATGAATTTCAATCACGGGCTGCTTTCGGCCCTTGGCGTCTCCGCACGTTCGCTCGATACGATGGTCTGGGCGGCACGGGAAGCAGGCGCGCTTGGCGCAAAGCTCACCGGTGCTGGCGGTGGTGGGTGTATCGTCGCGTTGGACCGCTCCGAACAAACGCGGACTGCACTGAATTATACCCCCAGCTGTGAGACCG
>SKKJ01000058.1 GCA_007121575.1 Natronomonas sp. | reverse complement strand
CGAACTCGACGTAGATCGGTCCCGTCCAGTCCAACGCGGCGACGAGCTCTCGGGCGTCTTCGGCCATCTCCGGGTGATGAATACCCTGTCGGAGTGCGCTCGATCCTCCGTCGACCGGAAACATCCGAAGTCGTTCTTCTTGAAAATACTCGATGAACTCACCGCTTTCCGTAACACCACATGTCGCCATCACCGTTCCCGAGATCACCTCTTGAATGATCGGCAGATCTGTCGCGAGATACGGGTACTCCTCGACGAGCGACCGATACCGTTCGACGAGCTTCTCTGCGCCTTCGACGTAGTTCTCGTCACTGATTCGGGCTTCCGTGAAGGCTCCGTCTTCGGTCTGGACGGTCGTATACTGCGGTTTGATCACCACCGGATACGAGAACTCGTCTTTCATCTTTGCGACATCGTCTCTCGATTCCGGGGATCTCGTGTACGGTCCCGTAACTGAGTGCGTGTCGATCAATTCCGCCAGAGATTTCTTGTTGTTCGCGGCAACGAACGTCTCCCAACTCTCTGTTCCGACCGTTGTACCGGTCGCTTCGAGGCGCCGTTTGTTCTTCGAAAGCATTACGTGTGTCAGATCGCCCAGCGGAATAACGGCGAGATAACTGTTCGCTCGTAGATGCGATCTCAACTCTTCGATGAACTGATCTGGTTGCTGATACGGGCTCGAATAGAGAAACCGCCCGGCGACGTGTCGAGAGAGCATTCCCGGTGAGAGTTTCGACCATCCGCCGGCGATGATCTCTACGTCGTTCTCCGAGAGCGCACGAGCGAAAACGACCGATGCGTTTTTGTGCGCGTCCAGAACGAGGAGTCGATCAGTCTGTCTCTCGTCGTTATCGCTTCCCTGATCACCGGTCGAATCGACTTGGCCGTCGCCGTGTGATACGATCGCATTCATTTGTTTATTGTTTGAGATGGAGATGGTAGCTGTGAATATCGGTGATCTTCGCCGGCTCATACCCCTTCGAGCGGATCCGATCGACGCTCTCTTCGAGAATCTCGACGGAACGATCGAGATTTCGACCCATTATTCGTCGTTTCATCCCGGGGAGATTCTCGTGTGAGTCCGTCCGGTACAGATCTTGGAGGTGAACGTTGTATACGAGCGTGTTCGGAAGCGGAGCGACGGACAAAAGCTCTATCAACGGGCGTCCGAACAGTTTGAGATAGTTCTGCGAAAGCGGGATCCGAACTCCTCGAAAGACGCCGAGTGGAATCTCTAACAGGTCGGGGACGCCCTCGATGACGTATGGCTCAAGCGGGGTGTCTAAGTTGCTGTATACCCCGGGGCGATACGACGGGAAGACGCTCGAATCGAACAGGAACCCCTCGTCGGCTAACACGGGAAACTGCGCTGGGTCGATGTCTCCGTACGGTTCACGATATCCGATCGGATCGTGACCGAAGTGGTTTCTGAACGCTTCTTTCCCCAACTTGAGCTCTTCGCGAAACGAATTGGTCGTCGGTTCGTGTCGGTACGAATGGAGATGGAATTCGGTGTCCAGTTCCGTGTCGAGCCGATCGATCACCTCTGGATACTGCTCGAGCGTTTTGCCAACGACGAAGATACTCAGCGGGACGGACAGCCGATCGATGAGTTCGATGAAATCGTCGATATACTCGAACGTCAGGTGGTCGTATCCCGGTTCATCGAAGTACCAGTCGTTCTCCAGATCCAGCGTGAGCGCGAACTGCTTTTTGGAGGGCTGTTGAGGCTCGGTTCGAGACAATCGCTGGCCTGCTGCTCGATTGCCGTTTTGCCGCTGGGTTGATGCGTCCTCTGTGTGTTCATCGGCCGCTTTACTCATAGATCTGCACCTCCTGTCCTTCGTTCGCCTGCATGTCGAACACCATCGCGAACAGTAAGCACATGCTCCCGACCGCGAACACCAGGAGGCTCAAAGAGCCCGGTACGAAAAACGAACTCCCGTGTGCGAGTGTAGAATAGATCGCCCACCCCATACTGAATACACCGGCGCCTGCGACGCCGGCTCCCAACAGGTAAAACAGCGCGAGTGGGTGAAAATCCAACACGAGATATCGAACCTTCAATCGCCAGAGGAAATCTCTCAGCAGCATTCCCGAGACCTTGCGAATGTACGTCGGATACCGGATACTCGATTGCTCGTCGCCGTATTTCGCGGGAATCGCGACATCCGCAACCCGCATTCCCTGGGTGTTGAGGCGGACGAGGATGTCGTTGAGATACGCGTAGTACTCGTAAATCGACTCGACGCCGACCTTCTCCAGTGCTTCCCCGGAGATAGCTGTGTACCCGTTCTGCGGATCGACCGTCTTCCAGTACCCGCTCGCGATCTTCGTCAGGAAGCTTAAGATCGAGTTGCCGAAGAAGCGAAACCGCGGCATATCCTCGCGGTATTCTTTGTACAATAGCCGGTTGCCTTTCGCGTAATCAGCCCTCCCGGAGACGATCGGGTCCAACAGCTTCGGCATGTGTTTCGGATCCATTTGGCCGTCTCCGTCCATCGTGACGGTAACATCCATTCCGTCCCGGCGAGCAGCGAGATATCCGGTTTTGATCGCGGCTCCGGCCCCGAGATTTTCGCGGTGTCGAATCGGAAGCAGCTTCCCCTCTCGCGGGTGTAGCTCTGCCCGTCGCAACAACGCATCGGTACCGCCATCCGATAACGCGGTTAGCCCGTCTTCGGCGAGAATATCGATCGACGTTTCAAATTCTTCACGCGCCGCTGAGAGCGCTTCTTCCCACGTGCTGTCAGTCGAGGCATCGTCGACGAAATAGATTCGATCGACGTAGCTCGGCATCGTACGAATGACATCTCCGATATGCCCGGCTTCGTTGTACGCTGGGACCACGACGCCGACCGAGTGGTCTTTGTACACGGTTATATCCTCCTGTAGCTCAGCAGGTCGCTCGATTGCAGTCTGGATCGGTCGAGCTCACCGTGGACATCGATGAGTGCCGGATTCGGCCGCATCCTCGCCGCAACGTCCTCGTAATCGATCCGTAACAACTCGTCGTGAGCCGACGCGAGCACGACGATGTCGACGTCAT
>SKKJ01000319.1 GCA_007121575.1 Natronomonas sp. | reverse complement strand
CCCGGACAGAGAAGGAGTTCTTCGCGCGCTAGCAGATCTCGCAGTTGGCTTCCGTAATCCATATCGCAGCGTTTCGCCCCCCTCGGGTTAACTGTTATCACACGCCGCGAAGGAACGTTTATCGGCACAGGAAGCGACCGCACAGTCGTTATGTCGTCGTACGCACTCCACATGCAGCGAGAGGCGCTGTCGGCCGCCGCTGAAGACGGGCTCGCGGTGTTGCCGGTCGGGTCGATAGAACAGCACGGCCACCATCTTCCAGTCGGGACCGACAGCCTGCTCGTGGAAGCGATCGTGCGCGAAGCCGCCGACAGGGCGACGGCCCAGGGCGTCGAACCGGCCGTGTTCCCGACGGTTTGGAGCGGCTATTCGCCGCATCACACCCCGCTCGGAGGGACGGTGACGCTGAGGAAAGAAACCATGTTGGCGCTGTTAGAGGATATCTGTACGTCCATCGCCGACATCGGATTCGATCGGATCTTGATGGTGAACGGCCACGGCGGGAACAAGCCGTTTACCTCGCTCATCGCGGGAGATCTCGGGATCTCGTTAGACGGCGTCGACGTGGCCGAGATTACGTATTTCTCGCTCGCGAAGGAGATCGCTGCAGAGGTCAGAGCCGGAGATGCGGGAAGCGCCTATCACGCCGGCGAGTTCGAGACGGCACTCATGTTGTATCTGTACGAGGAGCTCGTCGATCTCGACGCCGCGGTCGACGATCCGGTGACACCTCTCACCGACTTTTCACCGAAAGACATGTTCGAGGGCGGCCCGCTCGGAACCCGACGAACGTACGACCGGTTGAGCGAAAGCGGCACCCGCGGCGAGCCAACGCTCGCGACGATCGAAACGGGAGAGAAGCTGTTCGACTCGATCTGTGACGAACTCGCAGCCGTGCTTGCGGCGGTCGACGAGCTCGAATAGCGACAGGCGCCTCGCGCTGTCTCTCGGTCTGTTTTGGCAGAAGCGTCGCACATCGTCAAAACACGGATACGTCTCCAGAGAGAACGCGTACAAACCGAAATGCCGTTACTCAAAATCAACTCGACGAAGGAACTCGATTCCGAAGAGAAAACAGCGTTCATCGAAGACATAGCCGAACGGTATGCCGAAACGATGGACAGCGAAACGCGGTTTTTATCGATCGTCTTCAACGAAACAGCACGGGAGAACGTCTGGTTGGGACGGGCATCGGGGACGAATGCCGACATCGTCGTCCTCGAGGCAGATATTCGTGCGGGTCGGCCGTCAGAGCAACTCCGGACATTCGCACTCGAGTTCATCGAAACCGTTCACGAGAGATGGGAGATACCCTACTCGAATACGAAGGTCGTGTTCACAGAACACGAGGGAAGGCATATGATGGGCTATGATCGTGTCGGCAGCGACTGGGGTTCGACACAGGACGAATAATCGGCGTTACCCAAAACAGAGATGTCGACCACGGAAGGCGCTCGCGAATTACTCTCGGACGACCGTGTGTTCGAGCGTCCCGACGCCTTCGATCTCGATTTCGATCTCGTCGCCATCGGAAAGCGGACCGACGCCCTCAGGCGTCCCGGTCGCGATCAAATCGCCGGGTTCCAACGTCAGATACGTCGTGATCTCTTCGATCAGTTCCGGGATCGAGAATATCAAATGCTCGATCGTCGAGGACTGTTTCGTCTCGCCGTTTACGCGAAGTTCGATCGAGGCGTCGTCGGGAAGTGCTTCGGGCGGGGCGATCGCCGGTCCGATCGGTGCGGAATTATCGAACGCTTTCCCCCGAACCCAATTTTTCTCTTGGTCTTGATCATCGCGATTCGAGAGATCGTTGAAACAAGTGTATCCAGCGATATACTCGTCCACATCGGCCGCATCGACGTTTCGGGCCTGCTTGCCGATCACGACGGCGAGTTCGGCTTCGTGATCCACACGCTCTTTCCCCTCCGGAAGGACGATCTCGTCTCCGGGTCCGGCGACAGCGTTGGGCGGTTTGAGGAATAACAGCGGTCGGTCTGGAACGTCGGCCCCGCGTTCGTCCGCGTGTTTGGCGTAGTTTCGACCCACACACACGATCTTCGTCGGTTCGACAGGTGGGAGAACATCGACGGCATCGCGGTCGTACGTTCGTCCGGCGGCCGTGATTTCGCCGTCCGATAGTTCGCCAGTCCGTACGCTTCCAGCAGGATCACGAAATCTGATCTGTGCCATAGGGTGCAACACTCAGCCGCGGAGTATATAATATGGCGGCCGAGACAAGTTTCGCGGGATTCTTTCGAGACGCTCACCACGGACGCACCCCACATTTTACGGTTCAGCCACCGTGCTCACGGATATGGTCGAGCACCTATCGTACGAGGACGGCCAATCCACGATCGATCGAGAAGGCGTCGAACAACACGTGTTGTTACACACCTACAACGTCATGATGGTTCATTATCTGATCCAACCGGGATATGAATCGTCGTACCACAATCACCCCCACGAACAGCTCGGGTACGTGCTCGGCGGGGAGGCGACCCAGATCGTCGATGGAGAGGAGTACACGCTTTCCGCCGGAACGTGCTATCGGCTCGATCCCGGCGAAAAACACGCCATGCAGGTCACCGGAGACGAGCCGTTCGAAGTGCTGGATATCTTCCATCCAGTTCGGGAAGATTACCTTCCGGAATAGCCCCGGTGTTGCAGACGCGAGTGGACCAACGTATTGACTCTTCCCTGATACGCTTCACAGAAACGTCCCGACGCGACCCGCGCTCTCGTTTGCGCAGTATCGAAAAGCCAAGGGCCGGATTTGAACCGGCGTGGAGCTGCTCTGCAGGCAACCGCGTAAGGCCAGACTCTGCCACCTTGGCGCAGCTAAAGATAGCGGAGACGGCGGTTTAAGCGTAGCGGTAACGGTTGCACCGCTCCCCGTATATAAATACAAAAACCCCACACAGCGCGTGCTGTGTGGGGTTTGAAATGAATGGTAGGCGGCGAACCAGCTTTCCCAGAGGGTCTCCCACTCCAGTACTCGGTGGAACGCTGGCGGGCTTATCTTCCGTGTTCGGGATGGGTACGGGAGT
>SKKJ01000181.1 GCA_007121575.1 Natronomonas sp. | reverse complement strand
GGGTTCGCGCCTAAAGGGCGTGGCTATCAAAGCTATCTTTCACCAAACGAACGCGATGAGGGATGGACTGACGTATCGATCAGCACGAGCGGCGGATTAAAAGCTCGCGGTCATCCGATCGGTGCGACAGGATTGCTACAAGCGATTGAAGCCTACGAACAGCTAACGGGGACTGCCGGTGAGCGGGCGATCCCAGGCGCGGAGGCGGCATTACTGATAAACGAAGGCGGCGTCGCGGACGCGGTGACGGTTGCACACGTTCTCACCGCGGAGGGGGTACAATGACAGCACACGAAACACCGCTCGATTCAGACAGTCCGTTGACCCTGCCGGGCTTTTTTTCAGCGCTCGCTGATGGAGAGCTTCTCGGAGGAGTCTGTGCCGAGTGCGGCGAAGTGTTACTCCCGCCCAGACCGAGTTGCTACGCCTGTGGCGGTCGACGAATCGACGTCGAAGCGCAACCGAAGACAGGATTGATCTTTAGCTACACTGCCGTTCACACACCGCCACCAGCGTTCGAGTCGGAGGGACCATACACGATCGCCGTCGTCGAATTGGATTCCGGCGGACGGTTGCTCGGTCGAGTCAATGCCGAGTATGACGATGTCGAAATCGGATCTCGTGTCCGGCTTCACACACGGGAACTGACTGCGGACGAGCGATCGATTGCCATCGAGTACGAACTCGAATGGCCGATGCACGTCTTCGAACTCGGAGACGGCTGAGAGAGCGAACCGATCTCGCTTGAACGGACCACCCTGACGATGGAGTTAAATACGGCCGGGCGAACAGACGGTATGTCAAAGGTCACGCTCATCGGCGAAACGCTCGCAGAGGTGGGGACCGAGTTCGTCTACGGCGGCGAATCTGCCGCCTGTGAAGGATGTCCGTACCGTGAACAGTGTTTAAATTTGACGGCCGGCCGGCGGTATCGAGTGACCGGTGTTCGTGATTCGGGAACGTTAGAGTGTGCGGTTCATGCCTCCGGTGTCACAGCCGTCGATGTCGAACCAGCACCAGTCGTTGCGAACGTTGCATCGAACGCGGCCTACGCCGGGAGTAAAGCGATGCTCGAAGGCCCGTGCCCGTATAGTGAATGTCCAAGCTACGAGTTCTGTGAACCAGCTGGAGCTGGTTTCGACCGGGAGCATCAGATCGCAGAAGTCATCGGCGACCCGCCTCACGAACACTGTATGCTGAATCGGGATCTGACACTCGTCGAGTTCGTTCCCGAAAGCGACGAGTGAGAGTCACCGACCTCGCTCAGTCTGTAGGGACCCCGTTGCGTTCGGACCAGCAGGCGGTTCCCCATCGAGTCGACCGATGAGACTGCCCGCGTATCCGAATACGTTCTGATAGCCGTAGGCAGATAATAAGATCGGGTAGAACGGATACTCGGCAACGAGCGCTTCGTCGTCGGCTGCAGCGAAGTGCGTCCCTTCAGCAACCCGTTCGAAATTTTCAACGAACACTTCGTACTTATCGGCGGCCGGTTTTGGAATCTGTTGATCGAGCCGAAACACAGACAACGGATGATATCGTAGACGTTCCGTCGATCCGGATACCACACCTGTCGCGACGAGGAATTCTCGGGCGAGTTGGATCGCGTTTTCAGCCGCGGTTTCCGATTGTTGAAGCCCGCATTCGAGTTCGATTACGTTCGGGTACGAAATGAGCCGTCCATCGCTGTATCCGGCGGTCTCAACGAGTGCTTCGACGGTTAAATACGGGCAGGTTGAACGAGCATATCCATCGACGGTGTCGACGAGTGCGAACGGTTTGGCGTATGACTGCGTCGAGTGTAACGAAAGGATTTCACACCCACGGATCTCTGAAAGGAGCTCGTGAGCCAATCGTCCTTCATGCGTTTCGGCGTCCGGTGAGCCCGGGAACGCACGGTTGAGGTCTTCTTCGACGTATCTGACGCCGCGCGCTCTCGCTTTCTCGTTCGCGATGATGAGTTTGACGGGGCGTTCAACAGCGAGATCAGCATCGAGTAGCGTTTCGATCGCGGTCGATCCACACGGTTCATCACCGTGGATTCCACCAACGATGGCGACTTCCGGTTCGCCGTCCCCCAGCGTCTCAACGCGCATCTACGGGGATGTAGCGTTTCCCATCGTATGAACCCCGCGCTTTTCGAGCATGCATTCGGCGAGCTGTTCGCTTACTCGATTGCTTTCGTTAGCTCATAGGGATTATCGTAGGAGCTCATAGTTTCCTCGTTGAACAACCTAGCCATAGCGTTGAAGAGTGGACTTCAAAACGTCCGGTTGGCTATGATAATCCCTATTAATTGACAGGATTTTTCGACAGATCGGGTAAACCCGCCCAAGTCGCCGTATCTCATCCGTTGGAATGGATGGCTATTCGTGTGTGGAGTTCAAACTGGTATGTATGTATCAACCGAATCAACAGCGAGAGCGATCGATGCGGTGTGAGAAATGAATCCGAGGCAGATCGATTTCATCGTTGATCTCGCCTATGGTGTACTGATACTTGTCGCGATCATTATTATCTTCGTCGAGCAGACGAGCGTCGGGATTGCCTTCGGAATCGGTGTGTTAGTCTCCTACGTCATACACATCGTCTGGAAGATGGCACGGTTCGATCCCGAATGGATGACACGGGAAGTTGTGGACACGGTCGAAAAGTCCGTGGGTGATACCGTGAGCAAGGAGGTCGAAAAGACGGTCGGAGAGACGGTAAGTAGAGAAGTCGAAAAGACGGTCGGAGAAGTCAGTAAAGAGGTAGAACGATCCGTCGGAGAGCGGGTGGAAAAGACCGTCGGTGATACTGTCGGAGAGACCGTAAGCAAAGAGGTAGAAGCACAGGTGCAAAAGACCGTTGGCGACACCGTGAGCAAGGAAGTCGATGGAGTCGCTGCGGAAGTCGGAAAAACCGTCAGTGAAGAGGTTTCGGATAAAGTCGAAGAGACAGTTGAGAAAACTGTTGAGGAGAAAGTCGGTGAGAAGGTCGAAGAAACGGTCAGTGACAGTGTCGAGCAGACCGTCGGTGAAAAGGTCGAAGAGACCGTCGGTGAAAAGGTCGAAGAGACCGTC
>SKKJ01000278.1 GCA_007121575.1 Natronomonas sp. | reverse complement strand
TGATCCGTCTGTCACGATGACAACACCCGATACGTTGCAGGCGGAACGTGAGTCCGTCGTCGAACTCGGTCGCGAGCTTCTCGAAAGCGGATTAACGAAAGGATCCGGCGGCAACGTCAGCGTACGAACGGGGGATCGAGTGGCCGTCAGTCCCTCTGGGATCCCGTATGAGGACGTGGCGTCGGATATCGTTCCGATCGTCGACCTCGACGGCAATCAACTCGAAGGCGAACTCGCGCCGTCGAACGAGACGCCGATGCATACGATGATCTATCAAGCGCGCGACGATATCGGCGGAATCGTCCACAGTCACTCGCCGTATGCGAGCACGTTCGCCAGTCTCGGCGAACCGATCCCGGCATCGCATTATCTCATCGCGTACGCCGGTACGGAAATCCCGGTCGCTGGCTATGCGCCGCCGGGAAGTGAGACGCTGGGCGAACTAGCTGTTGAGGCGCTAGGCGATGAGTACAACGCGTGTTTGCTTCAAAACCACGGGGTTATTGCGATCGGTGAAGACGGCTCCGATGCGATGGAGGTCGCAGAGATGGTGGAGTTCGTCGCACAGATCCATTATCAGGCGTCGGCGATCGGCGACCCCGTCGTGATGGACGACGAAGATCTCGAGTACCTCATCGATATGTTCGGTTCGTATCGAAAAAAGGGCAAATAGCGACGTTACGTTTTGTCGACTCCGCCGTCACGAACGGCACCGAAGTAATCCGAAGCCTCGTGTCTCGTGCCGATCTGTCCGCCCTTGAGTGCGACTTCGAGTCCGTCGAACGTCGAGTTACTCGAGTAGAGCCGACACAGCGGCGCGCCCGGTCCGACCGGTGCGATCGCTTCGAGCGCGCGGACGTCAAGGGCTGGAATCGCGTGGCTGCTCGTATCTCCACCGGCGACACAGACCCGTTCGAGTGCCATCGTCTCGATGAGTTCACGAAGGATAGTCCCCTGTTGACGGCCGAGTCGGGTTTCGAGCCCCACGTCCGTTTCGAACGTCTCTTCATCCTGCAATCTCTCGAAACGCTCCCGCGTCGCGTCGATCGTCGGATCGTCCGGTCCGTTCGCCGAATATAGGATGACGCTCCCCCCGTCCGCAAGCGTCTCACACGCCTGTGAAACGGCGTCACTTCGAGCCGATTCGGCGGCGTCTGGATCGATCAACCGCTCAGTATCGAGCCGGATCGTCTCGAATCCGTGATCGTTCGCCCACTCGATCTGTTTCGCGGTCGTCGGGGATGCGCTCCCCGACACGACCGCGATTCGATCAACCGCGTCGCGTTTTTCGTATAACCGCCTGCTTCGATCGATCAACCCGGCTTCTTCCCACGCGGCGACGAGCGAGTGATGTTCGAGCCCCGAGGAGCCAACCGTGAAAAGCGGGGCCGCCATACCGCTCGCTCGCCGCCACAACAGCCGGCCGATCGTCTCGAGGTGGTCCGTCTCGAGTGCGTCGAACACAACGATCTCGTTTTCCGAGGAAACGGTTGAGAGCGCCCGTCCAGCGGCTTCATCGGTGGCGAGTTCTCGAACAGATACCCTACCGATCGATCGATCCGTCTGTTCTGTGAGATGAACACGGAGGTCCCCCTCACGCATCGGTGTGACGGGATGATCCGCCATCGTCGGATGACGGTCGATTCGGTACGTGTCCCCGTCTTCGACCGCGAAGAGGTTCGAAAAGACGACGTATCTACCGAGCGGTACCTCCGTTCCCTGTGAGACGGGAACGAACGGTGACTCGAACACCGATTGGCCGATATCGATCGCTCGTCCGATACTGCCGATATCGGGTGCGGAATCGAACGTCGAACAGACCTTATAATGTACGATCGGTGGAGCGAACGCGGCGAATGACTCGAAGATCGGTCGGAGCTCTGTTTTCATTTCTTCCGGCGTCATCGACCGGCTTGCACCTGCAACGCCGATCGCGTCGAGGTCATCGAACGCCGATAGCTCTTCGGCCGTCGGAGGCTCCACGAAGAGAACTGCCTTGACACCGTTGTCCGCGAGCCCCTCTAGGGCATCGGTTGAGCCGGTAAAATCGTCCCCGTAAAACGCCAAGAGGACGTCTTCGCTCTCGCCTGCTCGTTCGGTCTCTGTCGTCATTGCGTAGGATCCGATACTATTCCTGTCATGGCATCTCGACTCACTGTTGAGCGAGTATCGCTCGTTCGGAACTTGGCTCTTCTGTTCTCGGTACCGCTTTGAACATCAATCGGCGCGCGATATCTTCGCTCGACCTTCGACGGTTCGACCGGTATGTACGGACGTTCGGCTAACACGTTTATTCTTGTTAGGAAATTGGAGGCGTTCAATACGGAGATCTCGTCTTCGATGCGCCCGCTGTCGATCCTCAATCTCGTCAGTCGTTCACTCGGTCGAACAGTCGCAGTGGCCGCGCTCGAGGAGTTCGATCACGTCGAATTGTGTGTTACAATCTTCACAGATTACGCGTACGTCAACAAGTGTCCGAAAGGTGCCGAGATCGAGGTCACCTGTCTTTTCGAGCTGGCGTAACTTCCCCGCCGTGACGGAGTCGACGCGCCCACGCAGCTGTTGAATATTCGTGATTTCGCGCTCGATCGGATCGGTCTCGTCGGGCGTATACTCGGCACCGCGGTGTTTCTTCAGATACGTTCTGATCGCTTGGTACGTGACGAAATCGTTCTCGATCGAATCGATATCGACGCCGTCTCGCTGGAGCCGCCTCCGGATCCGTGTCTGGTCTGCCCCGCTGCTTTCGGTCGATAACAGCCGATAGATGTTTTCGACCTCTCCCTCAAGCGGACGAACGTCTGCGTTTTCGAGCGCTCTCTGCAGCAGTTGTTGATTGAAATACGCCGCGAGATCGCGAAGACTCCGACGGTCTTCTTCGGCTGTCCAGAGCCGTTCTAGTTCGGCTCCCAGCGACTCCAGTTCGTACTCGTCTATGAGACGTGCGACTTTACTTCGCCGTCCTCGCTTTGAACCGGAACCGGAGGTACCCTCTGCATCTCCCATAGTAGTGCCACGAACGGCGGTTGTTAGTATGTTTTGTTCAACACCTTTTTGTTCGCACTCCGTCCGGAAATATGACGAACGGCCCTCGTGGTTCCAGTATACTTATTTTTCGATGGATCGAAGCGCGGCGTATGAGTACGGAACAGTCGGTCGCAAAGACACAGCTGACGGTCCGGAATATCGGTGGGATCGACAGCACATCCGTCGCGTTCACGCCCGGTGTGACGATCTTGGCGGGTGAAAACGCGACAAATCGAACTTCGCTACTTCAAGCGACGATGGCGGTGCTCGGAAGCGATAACGTCTCGGTCAAAGGTGATGCGGACACGGCCACCATCGAGCTCGAACTCGATGGGGAGACGTACACTCGAACGCTACATCGGAACGGGGCGACGATCGCGACGGAGGGCGAGCCGTATCTCGACGATTCGACGCTCGCTGATCTCTTCGCGTTTCTTCTCGAATCGAACGAGTCACGCCGTGCCGTTGCAACGGGCGGTGACCTCCGAGACTTGATCATGCGTCCGGTCGATACCGACGAGATACAAGCCGAGATCGATCGCCTCCTCGATGAACGAGCCGAGATCGATCGAGAGCTCGATGAGCTCGACGAGTTGAAGGATCGGCGTCCGGAACTCGAGTCACGTCGAACGGAACTCAAAGCGGAGATCGAGGACACGAAGGCGGAGCTCGCCGAGAAGGAATCCGAACTCGAAACCCGGGACGCGAACATCGAACAGACACGCGAAGAGAAGGCCGAGCTCGAAGACCGACTCGCCGCGCTCCGCTCGAAGCGCTCGACGCTCGAGGAGATACGGTACGAACTCGAAACCGAGCGCGAAAGCCTCGAATCGACGCGCGCGCAGAAACGAGAACTCGACCGGGAGTTCGAAGAACTTCCCGAGACGCCGGTCGGCGACATCGACGAACTCGAAGCACAGATCGACCGACTCCGCGGACAGAAACAAGCGCTCGAATCCGAAATTAACGAAATCCAAAGCGTCATTCGGTTCAATCAAGAGATGCTCGAAGGAGAGGACGCCGCCCTCCTCGACGTTCTCGATGATACTGACGATAACGATGTCACACAGGAACTCCTTCCTGACGAGACCGTCACCTGTTGGACCTGCGGCAGCGAGGTCCCACACGAGCAGATCGAAACGACTGTGACCCGGCTCCGAGAGCTCAGTCAAGACAAACTGAGCACGATCACGGAACTGGATACCGAACTCGACGAACTCACTGCGGAAATCGATTCACTCAGGCAACAGCAACGTCGCCGCGAGCAACTCGAACGGCGTCGATCCGAACTCGAATCCGAACTCGAACGCGGTACCGAAACGATCGAGCGACTGACTGACAGACGATCGTCGCTCCAAGACGAGATCGAGTCGTTAGAAACCGAGATCGAATCGCTCGAGGACGACAGCTATCAGGAGATCCTCGATATCCACAAAGCGGCGAATCAGCTCGAATACGAGCTCGGCCGCGTCGAGGGAGAACTCGATGATGTCGAAGCGGAACTCACAACGCTCGAAGAGCGCTTGGAGACCGAACGGGAGCTCAAATCACGTCGCGCAGACCTCTCTGAAGAACTCGAAGATCTCCGGACGCGAATCGACCGAATCGAACGAGAGGCGATCGACGAGTTCAACGAACACATGGAATCTGTCCTTGACATCCTCGGATACCGCAATCTCGAACGGATCTGGCTCGAACGCGTCGAACGCGAGGTTCGCGAAGGTCGACGGAAGGTCGAAAAAACCGTCTTCGAGCTTCACATCGTCAGGAAAACGGATTCCGGGGCGACATACGAAGATACGATCGACCATCTCAGCGAGAGCGAGCGCGAAGTCACGGGATTGGTTTTTGCGTTGGCTGGATATCTCGTCCACGAGGTCTACGAAACCGTTCCGTTCATGCTGCTCGACTCGCTGGAGGCGATCGACTCCGAACGAATCGCCGCGTTGATCGATTATCTTGCGGGTTTCAGCGAGTACCTCGTCGTCGCATTGCTCCCAGAGGACGCCGCCGCGCTGTCCGATGAATATCCCCGTATCACTGAGATCTGACGCGGAGGGTCTACTCGTTCACTAGCCCATCAGTCCCATTCTATCCCTTCGGCACGGTCCGGCGGCGAAAGCGGACTCGATGGGAGATCGTTCTCCGGTTCGGGATCGTTGTAGCCGCTCGGTGCAACGTCGTTCGGCGCATCGGGATAAAACAACGAGGCGAGCGCGTGGAGGTGCTGTCGTCCCACGTCCAGTTCGAACTGTCCGCCCCCGAAACATCGGATCTCCTTCCTCTGACAGTATTCGAGCGCGTCCAACAGCGATCGAATCGAGCCGAACCGCGACGGCTTGATATTGAGATACTCCGGCTCCCACGGGAGCGATTCGACGCTTTCGACGTCTCGAATCGGATAATCCCACGTTACGCGTGATTCGTGTCCACGAAAGAGCGGGCGCGTCTCGTCAGTCAGTTTCGGGTCCTCGATGAGCGCGTCGGGAAACGTTTCGAGAACCGATTCATACAGCGCTGGATCCGCGTCTTGGTCGACCGTCGTCCCCTCGTAGAGTCCTTTTAAATCGAGGATTCGAACGGCTTCGGTCGCCGCCAATCGTTCGGCCAACGCCTCCGTCCACTCCGGCGTGGGATCGAGTTTGAATTCGAGGTTCGAGTCTCGGCTGAGCCACGCATCGATCCGTTCCGCGCTTGGTGGCTCACCGAGCCGAGTGCTCACGACAAATCGAACCGGTTCGTACGCTCGATTCAACTGCTTCGCCAAATTCGTTTCCGCTTGTTTTAACGCCAAATCCAGCGCCGCGCTTTCGAAGGCCCATCGACGATAGTTCCTGAATACCGATTGCTCCGGCGTCTTTCCGAAAAAGAGATCCAGCTTTGAGAGCCGTTCGGAGAACGAATCGACCGTATACGCGCCGGTCAGGTCGAGTCGCATATCGTCTCCGCCGTCTCGGAGCGCGTAGTGTGCCTCGCTATCGTAGGTGACGTCTTCGCCCCGACCGTGCTTTCCGTCGCCGCTCAGCGAAACCACGGTGGTCGTCCGGGTGAAACCGCTCGATGTCTCGCGCTCTGGATACGCACATTCGTAACCGTCGATCCGAAGCGGGAGGTCCGAAACAGCGTCGTACAGCGTCATATCCGTCTATCGAGCGCAATCTTCATGAAATCATGCATGCCGCGCGCTGCCGCTATCGCGTCGCGGTTTTCCACTCGCGAACTCCGAGAACGCCATCGACCATCTCGGCGTCGGCTTCCGAAGCCGCCCACCAGAACATCGGCGCGATTTCGGACGGCGCTCGTCCACCGCTCTCTCCCGTCAATCGGGTGTTCACCCGCCCCAGATCGAGCACAGCAGCGGAGGTTCCGGTTTCGACCGCGAACTGTCTAACAACTGCCTCCGCGCCCGCTTTCGAGACGGCGTAACTCCCGTATCCAGCCATCGCGTCCCGGGCGATCTGCCCCGATGGTACGAACACCCGCGCGGTCTCCGAAAGATGTGGGGCCGCTTCACAGATCGTGGTGAAGACGCCGCGGACGTTCGTCCGGACGGTATCGTCGAAGCCGGAATACGATTCCTCACACAGCGGCGTCTCGCCGGCGGTGCCGTGATACACGCCGGCGTTTGCGATCACACAGTCAATCTCGGTCGTCTCGCCGGCGCGGGCGGCCGTTTCCATCAACCGCTCGATGTCGAATTCATCACGCACGTCCGCTCGTACGGCCGTTACATCCACCGTTTCGGCTGCAACAGCCTCAACGTCATCTCGGCTCCGTGCACACGTCACTACGTGGACGCCGTGTTGACTAAACAGTTCGACGACCGCTCTGCCGATCCCCCGTGAGCCGCCGGTTATGACTGCGGTGTCCATATGAACGATACGAACGGGATGGTGAAGGCTTTTCGCCGATCGAAGACCGTTTGGAACGCGAGTCGGTATCTTTCTCACCGATTTCGCTGTGATATCTGTCGCCACACCCGTTTTAATGTGGGATCCGTTCGTACGCTGTCACATGGCGCGTTCCTCCACGGTGGTGGTTGCCGGTTCGGGATTTGGCGGGCTTTCGTCTGCGTGTTACCTCGCCGATGCCGGCTTCGATGTGACCGTCCTCGAAAAGAACAGCGAACTCGGCGGGCGGGCGTCGGTGCTCGAAGCCGACGGGTTCCGCTTCGATATGGGTCCCTCTTGGTATCTGATGCCCGACGTCTTCGAGCGGTTCTTCGGCCACTTCGGCCGCGAACCGTCGGACTTCTACGAACTCGAACCGCTCGATCCGCATTACCGGGTCTTCTTCAAAGACGGCGATCGCGTCGATATCACCGCCGACCGCGCGGAGATGCGAACGCTGTTCGAATCGTACGAAACCGGTGCCGGTGAAGCGCTCGATTCGTATCTCGAAACCTCCGAAGAGCACTACGAGATCTCGATGGACCAGTTCATCTACACCGACCGTCCCCGCCTCAGAGACTGGATCGACCTCGACGTGATGCGTGCGGCCCCGATCGGCCTCAAACTGCTCGGGACGATGGACGGGTACGTCTCGAACTACTTCGACCACCCGAAGCTCCAACAGATCATGCAGTATACGCTCGTCTTTTTGGGCGGCGCACCGCACAACACGCCCGCGATCTACAACATGATGAGCCATGTCGATTTCAACCTCGGCGTGTATTACCCCGAAGACGGCCTCTCGTCGGTCGTCAACGCGTGTGTCGAATTGGGCGAAACGTTGGGTGTCGAGTACGTCACCGATGCCGAAGTAACCGAGATCATCAACAGACGTGATGGGTTTACCGTCGAATCGAACGCCGGCGATTTCGACGTCGAGTTCGTCGTCAGCAATGCCGATTACGCACATACCGAGCAGGAACTGCTCCCCGAACACGAGCGTCAATACGACGAAGCGTACTGGAACTCGCGTACGTATTCGCCCTCCGCGTTTCTGTTGTACCTCGGCGTCGAGGGTGATGTCGAGCCGCTCGAACACCATACGCTCGTGTTGCCGACCGACTGGGACCGACATTTCGAGCAGATCTTCGAGGACCCTGCGTGGCCCGAAGATCCAGCCTATTACCTCTGTGTGCCGTCGAAGACGGACGACGACGTCGCACCCGAGGGACACTCGAACCTCTTCGCACTCGTCCCGATCGCGCCCGGTCTCGATGATACTGATGCGGTCCGAACGTGGTATCGAGATATCGTCCTCGACGATATCGCGGCGCATACCGGTGTCGATCTTCGAGACCGCATCGTCTTCGAGGAACAGTTCTCTGTCACGGAGTTTACGGAGCGATACAACAGCATGAACGGAACCGCGCTCGGCCTCGCACACACGCTCCGACAGACGGCGCTGTTTCGACCGCCGCACCGCTCGAAATCGTGCCCCGGGCTTTATTTCACCGGCTCATACACCACGCCGGGTATCGGCGTTCCGATGTGTCTGGTAAGCGGCGAACACACGGCCACAGCACTCATCGACGACACCGCATGAACACGCTCGTGCTGCATTTTAACCGAGTCCTTCCAAGCGAAGAGCACGTGGCCGGCTATCTCCTGCGGCTTTCGAGGCCGCGTTTTTGGCTGTATCTGGCCGGACCGGTTCTCGTCGGCATCGCCTACGCAGCAGATTCTGTCGCCGCGTTGTTCACCCCCGTCACCGTCGCGCTGTTCGCGTACTTTCTGCTTCCCGCGAACGTATTCCTCTACGGAGTCAACGATATCTTCGATGCCGAGATCGACGCCGAAAACCCAAAAAAATCGGATCGGGAGGTTCGGTACCGGGGCGAGCGGTTCGTTCCGTGGATCGTCGCGTTCTCTGGGCTTCTCGGGCTCGGTCTGCTTCCGGTGTTGCCACCGATCGGAATCGCGGCGATGTTGGCGTTCATCGCGTTATCGATCCAATACAGCGCGCCGCCGCTTCGGCTCAAGACGACTCCCGTTTTCGACTCGCTGTCGAACGGACTGTACATTCTTCCGGGCGTCGTCGCGTATGCGGCGGTTGCGGGACACGCACCGCCGACCGCGGCGATCGTTGGCGGGTGGCTCTGGACGATGGGAATGCACACGTTCTCGGCAATCCCAGATATCGAGCCCGATAGCGCAGCTGGCATTGAGACGACCGCGACGTGGCTCGGTGAATCTCGAACGTATCTCTACTGCGCCGGCTGTTGGCTGGTGGCGGCCGTCGTGTTCGGAACCGTTCATCCCTTTTTCGCGGCCCTTCTCGGGATCTATCCAGTTTTCGTCGGACTTGTCGCCTTGACGGATCTCTCCGTTAAACGTGCCTACTGGTGGTTCCCAGCGCTTAATACGGTCGTGGGTACGCTGTTTACGCTCGGGGCACTCTGGGTGATGTTCTATGGCTAGTGTCGAGTTGCCGGCCAGAACTCGTCTCCAGCGTGGTCTCGATGAACTCGTCGACGAGAACCGATTTACTATCGCCGTGGTTTTCCCGACCATCGGTGCGATTACCCTTCTGGCATCCGCCGAGGCGTTGCTCCCCGAACCGCTGAACTTCAACCCATACTTTCTGCTCTTCGGCGTTGTCGTGATGCGCCTACCGCTTATCGCCGGAATCGCGCCACTTCTCACTCGGAGGGCGATCGGCGGGATACTCCTTCTTTGTGGATACACCTATGCGATCGAGTTTGTCGGCGTGTTCACCGGCTATCCGTACGGCCACTTCGAGTACGGCGTCGACCTCGGGCCGATGCTCGCCGGGCACGTCCCGGCCGCGCTACCGCTCTTTTTCCTCCCGCTCGTGATGAACGCGTACCTGCTGTGTCTGTTATTACTCGGCTCTCGCGCTGACCGCGTCGTGATCCGTCTCCCGGTCGTTATCGTCGCAGTCATCGGATTGGATCTCGCGTTGGATCCCGCCGCGGTTTCGCTCGGATTTTGGGCATACGACGCCGGTGGAGCCTATTACGACGTGCCGTGGACGAACTACGCCGGCTGGGTTCTCTCAGCAACCGTCGCCGTGACCGTTCTCGACGCAGCGTTCGACCGCTCCGCGCTCCTCTCCCGTCTGGAAAACTGTCGGTTCATGCTGGACGATCTCGTCAGTTTCGTCGTACTTTGGGGGGGCGTAAACGCCTATTTCGGCAACTGGATTCCAGCGGCCTTGGCGGTCTGTTTCGGCTACGGACTGTGGAGAACTGATCGGTTCGATTTTCCCGAACGTTGACGTGAAACCCAGATCGAGACGGTTTTAACTCACTGGGAGCGGGCATCTTGGACGCGTTCTCGGAGTCGAATCTTCCTCGATCGTCGGCAGCTGTGCGACTTTCGCGAACACGGCTTCTGGATCTTTGCTCCACGTCCAATAAAGTCGCGTTTTCGCGACTAACGTGAGCTTTCGGACCGTTCCGATCGATGGTGTGTTGGTGACTGTATCGTTCCCCTGCTCACGGATCAGTCGGTGGTGATCGGCATACAGTACGGCCGCGGTGAGGACTGGTAGCTGACAGTCCTGTGGAAGGTATTTGATTCCCTGTATCCCTTCACGGTACAACCGTTCTGCCCGTCGGAGCTCCCGTTCGATTGCGGCGCCGATCTCGTCGGTGAATCGCCGTCGTTCGATATCTGCGGGGTCGGCTCCGCAGGCTTCGAGCGTCGACTGAGGGATATAGATCCGATCTCGATCGGCGATGTCCTCACCGACATCGCGGAGGAAGTTCGTCAGTTGAAACGCCTCACCGAGCCGTCTCGCTTTCGGTAACGCTCGTTCTTTTTCGTCGGTCTCCATGATGATCGTCATCATGACGCCGACTGCGGCGGCGGAGCCGCTCATATAGGATTCTAACTCGTCGTAGGTCTCATATCGCGCCGTCTCGATATCTGCCACCATCGCGTCGATAAACTCCTCTATCTCGGTGTCCGGAATTTCGTATCGTTCACGGATCTCTGAGAACGCGGTGAGAACAGGATCATCGCTGAGTTCGCGGCCGAGTGCAGCCGCTTCGATCGTCCGTAACTGTTCGAGTTGCTCCGTTTTCGAGAGCCCACCCGGATTGTCGACGACCTCATCGGCGATCCGAAAGAACGCATATAATACGTATGTCGGGTGGCGAACTCGTTCGGGCAACAGTCGTGTCGCATAATAAAACGTTTTCCCCGTTTTCCGGTGAATCGATTTACTTTCGGAGAGCTGGGTCGAATCGACCATCTGACGCGTATATATACGCGCGGCTACACCTTATGTGTTTGTGACTCGGTAGTTGGGGCCGAGGTATCTTCCGCGAAAAACGCCGTTTGCGGCGATCAGGCGGTTTGTTCTTCGTATTCTGTAGGTGAAAGCAACGTTTCGAACTCGGATTCGTCCGCATGCTCAATCTCGAGCATCCAGCCGTCGCCGAACGGATCGTCGTTGACGAGCTCGGGCGCGTCCGTAAGCGTCTCGTTAACCGCGATGATCTCGCCCGAAACCGGCGCATATAGATCCGAGACT
>SKKJ01000007.1 GCA_007121575.1 Natronomonas sp. | reverse complement strand
TGAGACAAGGCCTCACGGTGAGGGAATCGAATCTCGAAATCCCATCCTTCTGAAGTTCCAGTCGCGCTCAATATCTGCCCCTCGTGGTTCAAGATACATTGAAAGAGATCGTCCTGATTGGCGTCCCAATCGAGTTTGAATAGGGTTCGATCTTCGAATACGTCCATCTCCGTTACACTGGTGACGGTCGGATAGCGTTCGACAGTATCGAGAAACCCGGCACCGACCAGTTCGTAGACCCAAAAGAGCGGCACGGTCGCATTCCCGCTCGGGACGAGCGTTTCGAGTTCGATAGCCGACGCCTCGTCGAGACTGAGAATCCGCCCGAGCTCGAAGTCATCGGGTGGTATTCGGACCTCCGTTATCACACTCATACTCGCTTATGAACATAGGTTGCTCCGGGATGTATAAAAGAGAGAGACATGATGCACCATGTCTTATGATTTCTGCACACCCTTCCAACTGCGGCACGTTCTCTTGCCGCATTCGGCATCTCTCGATACCATGGTACACCATGCTTAGTTATCCGCCTCCGGCATGAACGCTTCTGCATGGCAACTGAGATGGAGTTCACGATCCCTCCTGCGGCGTTTCCCCTGGGAAGTGTCTTCGAGAACTTGCCGGGTGTGACGGTCGAGTTGGAACGACTCATTCCACACGAGACACTGATAGTCCCGTACTTTTGGGTTCGTGGTGCGGAGACTGAGGACATCGAAGCGGAATTCGACCCACACGCTGGCGTGAGTGATATCCGACTGGTCGATAGCGTCGGCGACGAGTACCTCATGCGTGCGGAGTGGGACGAAGAGTACAACGGGCTGTTGAGTGCGCTGTCGGAGGCGGAGGTAACCGTTCTCTCGGGGGTCGGAACGGATGACGGATGGCGATTTGAAGTACGAGCGGACACGCGGGAAGCGCTCGCCACGTTTCGAACCGCCCACTACGAACCGCACGTCCCGATCGATATCGCGATGATCAACGCGTTACTCCCCACTCGAGGGGAGAGCTACGCGTTGACCGAAACCCAACGTGAGGCGCTGGTGTTGGCCTACGAACGCGGCTATTTCGACTCCCCGCGTGAAGCCTCGCTCGAAGCGATCGCAGACGAGCTCGGTATCACCCAACAGTCGCTCTCGTCTCGCCTCCGGCGCGGCCATCGACGCCTGATCAGAGCGACGCTTATCAGTTCGTCTTGATCGTCTCCGTAGCTTATCTAACCTCTCTGTATAATCAGTAGGCTTGTTAAACCGGGTTAGGCCGTTACGATACCATAATTATGAGTGCGAAGGTTGCTGGGATCGACGTGGAAGCGATCGAGTATAACCAGCGGTCTGCGACGGTTCGTACCCAGTTTGATCAGGAAAAGACACCCGCAAGCATGGCCGTCATCGAGACGCTGGCGGACGTGATGGGCGCTGATCCGACTGATCTGACTCCACTTCACGCGACCGTTGACCCAGATGCGCTAGATGCGTTCGTCCGTGTTCGCGATCGGACAATCGGTGATACGCGCGTTACGTTCACGCACGAGGATACGCGCGGTAACTGTGCAGAGCTACGGTGTCGTCACGATCACGCCCGGTCGCAAAACCCCACACCGGAGAACTCTGCGAGAGGTACAGAAAGATGACTTCTGAGGGGACATCGCTCACGTCGAAAGCGGAATTGAAGGTGGAGCTAAAAGCGCTCCTGCTCAGCGCATACGAGAATGAAGTTGACGTGGAGGGCGGATTCGAATGTCGAAATGGGGCCGAGCATCCCGATTGGGACGTGATCGTCACGGAAGTCGAAAAGAACGAGCGGATGGAATAACGCCGATCACGCTGTCGACATCTGATAGCGTAACACGGATGCATTCTTGTATCTTCGAGAGGAATACCGTATGGTGGCGGTGACGACAGTTACCCCCTCTGAGCCCCTTGTGATGAGGGATTCTCCCGAGCCACCCTCTCTTAACCATACGCCGACCCTACGTTCGGTATGACCGATTGGGACGAGCGCTTTCGAACGGGACAGTATCCCCAAGATCCGGAACCGTCGGAAATGTTGCGACGATACGTCGACCCGGCGTCGGCCGGTCGAGCCCTCGACGTCGCGGCCGGAACCGGTCGAAACGCGGTCTTTCTCGCCGAAGAAGGGTATCGCGTCGACGCGCTCGATGGCTCGCGGGCCGGCCTCGAAACCGCCCGCGAACGAGCGGCCGACCGGAACGTCGCCGACCGGCTCGAATGTATCCACGCCGACATCCCGAGTTACACGTTTCCCGAGCGAGCGTACGATCTGGTGACGATCAGTTTCTATCGGGCGATCGATCGCTTTCCGGACATCAAAGAATCGGTGGCCGACGGCGGTCTCCTCTTCGTCGAACACCACCTCCGAACGACCGATCCGGTTTCGAGCGGGCCGAGCGGCGATCGGTATCGGTTCGCCGCGAACGAACTGCTCAACTCGATGCTCGATCTCACCGTGCTCGGGTACGAAGCGCGAGCCGAAACCCGATCTGACGGCCGAAACGCCGCGCTCGCCCGGATCGTCGCTCGAAAGACATCGGGCACGCGACAGTCGTACCCGGCGGTCGGATATCAAGAAAACACGACGTGAGGTCGATCGGGACGGTGGAGGCTTCGACTAGTCGTCGGAAACCGCCGGATCCGGCGTTCCGTTCGTCGCCGATCTTCCGGTCTCGGTCAGCTCGTACAGGTTCTGACGTGCGTCGGCGAAGTAGACGTCTTCGGAGACGATCTCGATCTCTTCGAGCCGTTCGAGGGCGTAGCGCACCGTTCGTGCGGAAAGCATCGATTCCTCGACGATGCCTTTCTGCGTCATCGCGCCGTTGTACTCGAGCACTTTATATACGAGCTTTGCGCTTGGCGGGAGGTCAGATAATCCTTCCCCGTCAGAATCTGCCATTTCTGTCTCATAAAACGGTTGCCACGCGTATAAATATTGAGGCAAATGCGGACGATTTCTACGACGACGTAACTCTCGGCGGTTACCCACCGATCACGTATACCCGCTGACACGGCCGGAACGAACTGCTTTTGATGCCGGATGGCTGAGTGTAGGTATGGCAACCGATACGGTCGAG
>SKKJ01000279.1 GCA_007121575.1 Natronomonas sp. | reverse complement strand
TCTCGAACTCGCTCGTCGACTCGTCGACGATCACGACGTTATCGGCGTTCGTCGTTCGGCCGATGGGTTGGCAGCCGTCGAAGCGACCGGTTCGACCGCAATCCAAGCCGACGTGACGGATCCTAAAACGCTCGATAACCTCCCTGCTGTCGATGCGATCGTCTTCGCCGCTTCCTCCGGTGGCCGTGGGGCGGCGGCGGCCGAGCGGGTGTACGTTGAGGGACTTCGAACCGTCATCGAATCGTTCGGTGATCGAGATTCCCCACCCGAGAAGCTGATTTACACCTCGAGTACGGGCGTCTACGGCGACCACGACGGTGCGTGGGTCGATGAAACGACCGAACTGACACCGACGACTGATAAGACACGAGTGCTGGCTGAAGCCGAACGAATCGCCCGTGAGTTCGCTCCTAAACACGATATCGATGGCGCTGTCGTCCGGTTCGCTGGGTTATACGGCCCGGATCGGTATCGACTCGAACGGTATCTCGAAGGACCGGTCACTGACGGATATCTGAACATGATCCATCGAGACGACGCCGCTGGAATCGTTCGGTTCGCGCTCGAATCGACCGACGAAGAGCTGTTACTCGCAGTCGATGACGAACCGGTGGACAAACACGCCTTCGCGAACTGGCTCGCGGATGAGTGTGGTGTCGAGCGCCCACCGAAGCGAACCAAAGCCGAGCGACTGAAAGACGATGGGCTCTCGGAGGCTGCGAGACGGCGGATCCTGACGAGCAAACGGTGTTCGAACGCCCGCGTTCGCGAACTCGGCTATGAATTCGAATATCCAACGTACCGAGAGGGATATCGGGCCGCGATCGAGGCGTATCGAAGCGAACCGGATCGAAACTGAGCACCCTCTCGCTCGCTTTCGACTTCGATTCGGATAGTTCAAACGGAAACCCGTCGAAGCGGTCTCTGTGTCCCGACGACAGCTGTTTGGCTCGATGTGTGCGATGGTCTTTCTCGTCAACGGAGCGCGAGTCGTCTTCGCACCGCTTATCCAGCCAGCTGCCGCCGACCTGAACGTCACCGCAGCCTCGTTGGGGATCGTGACGACGGCGGCGTGGCTCGGGAGTGCAGCGCCGCGATTGCCCACCGGATATCTCTTGACTCGCTTTCCGAGACATGTCATCATCGCAACGACTGGGGCGCTTCTCGTCGGTACGTCGTCGTTGGCCGCCTTTTCGAGTTCGGTCGAACAACTAGCCATCGGTGCGTTTTTGATGGGCCTTTCGAGCGGGATGTATTTCATCGCCGCAAACCCGCTCGTGAGCGAACTGTATCCCAACCGGGTCGGTCGCGCGATCGGGATTCACGGCGTGTCGAATCAGTTGGCCGCGGTCAGCGTCCCGATCCTCGTCAGTGTCATCTTGCTTGTTGGCGATTGGCGATTGACGTTCCTCTGTATCGCGGCCGTTGCGGCGGTCGTTACGGTCGGTCTCGTCTGGGCAGCGCGCCGAACTGAACTCCCCGATGCGGGAGCGAACGATCGGAGTCTGTTGGTTGCTGCCCGCGCTCAGTGGCGGTTCGTCTTCACGGGGATCGCGCTCGTCGGGCTCGCATTGTTCCTTTGGAACGGACTGTTCAACCTGTATGGGACGTATCTGGAGACGGCGAAGGGGATCGATCCGGCGACGGGCCGGACGCTTCTTTCGGTGATGTTCGCGGCTGGCGTCCCGGCGTTTTTTCTCACCGGTCGACTCGCGGATCGGGTTCCGAACGTTCCGCTCCTGCTAGGGCTCATGGGGGCCTTTTCGGTTTCCGTTTTCGTTTTGACGCTCGTCGAACACATCGTCGCCGTAATCGCGGTGAGCCTCGTCGTCGGATACACCGCCTACTCATTGCTTCCGGCCGTCGACACGTACCTGCTCTCGTCGCTCCCGGATCACCATCGTGGCAGTGCCTACGCATTGTACTCGTCGGGCATGATGTTCGTACAGGCGCTCGGATCCGGAACCGTGGGTTTGGCCGTAATGCGTGGATTCAGCTATACCGGTACATTTCAGACGATCTCTGCCGTGGTCTTTTCGGTGATGGTGTGTATGCTTTGTTTGCATCGGTTGGGGTGGCTCCCTGCCGGCGGGACGCCCGGTCAGATCGCTCAGTGATACGTCATTGCCGAAGTCATCACCGTGTTCGCAGTCGATGCCGGAAGCCCGGCCTTTTTCGATGAACGGTTCCTCTCGATAGGTAATGGAATACGTTCAAGACGGGATCACCACGCTCCACGATTTCGGAAACGCACGCCCGAGCGTCCCCACGAACGAGGCGGCGGTCGTCGTTCCGATGACCGAGCGTGAACATACGTCACTGGCCGCCGAACGGGTGCTTTCGACACTGGAGGCCGTTTCACCTGCACGCGTCGTTATCCCCCTTCGCGCCTCCGCCGATCGCGTCGGAGCCGTTGTCGAATGGCTTTCCGGATTCGACCTCCCGATCGAGATCTGCTGGTGTGACGGGCCGCGCCTCACGTCGCTGCTCTCTACGAACGGGCTCAACGGTACGCGGGGAAAGGGACGCGACGTGTGGCTTACGTTGGGGCTTGTCGCCGAAAGCGAGTACGTCGTCGTTCACGATGCCGACGCGAAATCGTACGACGAACACCACGTCCGGAAGCTGTTGTTCCCGCTCGTACACGGGCTGTCGTTTTCGAAAGGCTACTACGCCCGGGTGGAGCACGACCGGCTGTACGGTCGGTTGTTCAGACTCCTCTACCGTCCGATGATCGAGGCGTTATCGAGAGACGACGACGCGGCGGTGCTCGATTTCCTCGGCTCGTTTCGGTATGCGCTCGCCGGTGAGTTCGCGATGACCGGTCGGTTAGCCCGCAACATTCGAATCCAACGCGGGTGGGGATTGGAGATCGGCACCCTCGGAGAGGTGTTCCGACTGGTCGGCTCCGCGGGTGTCGCACAGGTCGATCTGGGCGTTCACGAACACGATCACCGATCCGTTTCGGGACCTGACGGCCTCTCAGAGATGGCTCGGGCGGTCACGGCGGCGCTGTTTCGGGCGGTCGAGGAAAACGGTGGCGACCCGGCTTACCCGACGCTTCCGGATCGCTATCAGAAAGCCGCAGAGCGA
>SKKJ01000054.1 GCA_007121575.1 Natronomonas sp. | reverse complement strand
TAATGATGATGCGTGACCGAGATGCCCTCTTCTTCGAGACGGTTTATATACTCTATGCCGTCGTCTCGCAGCGGATCGAAGCCGCCCGTGATCACGGTTGCCGGTGGTAATCCGGCGAAATCGCGTGCCTGTAACGGAGCGGCGTATCGGTTTCCTGCGTCTGTTTCGTGCCGAATGTAGTGCGTCCAGTACCACTCCATGTCCGCCCGAGAGAGGCCGTATCCGTCGCCGTTTTCTCTGTACGATTCCGTCTCTCGGGGTCGATCTAAAACCGGCACACAGGGGATCTGGTGAGCGATCTCTGGCCCGTTTCGATCACGGCTCAAAAGCGAAAGCGCGACGGCGAGATTCCCGCCGGCGCTTTTTCCCCCGACGGCGAGTCGGGTCGGTTTCCCAAGGACGTTCTCGGGATGTTCTGCGACCCATTCGAGCGCGGTATAACAGTCTTCCAATCCGGTCGGGAACGGATGCTCCGGGGCGAGTCGGTAACCGACTGACACGACGGCGCACTCGGCTCGATTCGTCAGCGTCCGACAGATGGGGTCGTTGCCGTCGATCGAGTCACGGACCCAGCCCCCGCCGTGAATCCACAGCAGTATCGGAAACGGTCCCGCACCGCTCGGGGTGTAGATGCGAATGGGTATCTCTCCGCCATCAACGTCGATCGAGTACTGACGGACGTTTCCGACCGGCTCCGGATCGCGTAACCACCCGACCCGCTCCATCGTCTCACGCTGTAGCTGGCGTGCGCCGGCGACCGAAAGCTGACTCGAGCCGATCGTTTCACCGCTCTTTTGTTTTTCTTCCGTTAGCCGCCGCACGTCGGGATGAAGTTCTGTTCGCAGTGGTTCCGCCATAGCGTCTCATCCGCGAGGGCTGACATAATGGTTCGCCCCGGCCGCATATCGTGTGCGCCTTGATGTGCGTGTCTGTCGATTACAATAGCGAATGTTCGTTCTTGATTCGCTTTCAGGGACATCGCTTACGATACGAATCCGAAAAAAGCGACAGTCGTCTAGAAGGCCGTTCCCTGTGAGGGGTCGTACTGCCCGATCAACTGTGCTGATCCGAGTACTTCGGCCTCCATCGCGACGGTCATCTCGATGACGGCTTTTCGAGCTTCCGGTCCGAGCCCGAGTTTGGAATCGAGCGCGAGAAGTTTGAATCGGTAGCCGTGTGCTTCATCCGGTGGTGACGGCCCGCTGTAATCGGTTTCGACGAAGTCGTTATAGCCGACTGTCGCCTCGTCTTCGTCCGGATTCCAGCCGCGTGGAATCGTCTCGGTGTCCGGGTCGATATCCCACACCAGCCAGTGATCGAAGGTGAAACCGACGACCGGTTCGGCGTCGGGATCATCCATCACCAACACGAGCGATTCGGTCCCCTCCGGGACGTTCTCGATTTGGAGCTCCGGGTTCTCGTTTTCGTTTACGAATCCCACGTAATCCGGCATCTGCTCGTTGTCGTCGAAATCGGCTGCCGTTATCGACAATCCACCCTGTTGTTCTAGATCTTTTGCGAGGAGCGACATGTCTGCATACCTCCATTATGTAACTCATTGTGTTCGAAAATAAATGTACCGTTGAACGGTCACATCGCGCTTGGTTGTACGGCCTGTTCAGACGTCTCTACTGGCTGAACGGGCCTGGTAGTTCGCGATGGCTCCATCAGGCGTCGATTCCGTACAACTGCTTTGGGTTTTCGTACACGACGTTTCGGATATCCGACTCGGACACGCCGAGCCGGGCCAGATCGAACATCGTTCGCTTCATGCAGAACGGATCGTTCTTGAGCGATCCGGCGAGGTCCGTATCGATAATGATACGGTCCGATCCGTACGTTTCGATCGCCTCGGCGATGACTTCCACGTCGATGTTCCGGAGCCACGGCGCGCTCACGGTAAATCCGAGATAACAGTTCGTTTCGTCCATCACGTACTCGATAACCGTTTCGTCGGCGTGATCGATGAGGACTCGTTCGTCCTTGAGGCCAATGTCGTTCATGATCTCGATATCTATCTCGACGGCCTCCAGTTTCGCGTTCTCGGGGTCGAGTATCGACTCGGTAAAGTTGGCGTTGTTCTCCTCGTAGTTATCGAGCATCCATTCGGGGATGGCCCCTTTGTTCGATCCCGGCGTGTGGACGATCACGGCGAGATCCTCCTCTCGCGCGACGTCCATCTGTGCGGCGAGCACCGCGCGCTGGTCTTCGAGATCCCACTGGAGGGTATGTTGGGTCGATTCGATTCCCGTTTCCCCGATCGCGACCACTTCCTTCTCGTTGGCGTATCCCGGTAAGGCATTGATCAGCTCCTGCCAGTCATCCACGCGCGACCACGTGTGGATCCCGATCGCGATATACTGCTCATAGAAGTGTGCCCGCGAGAACGACCGTCCGCGCCGAAGCGCGTCGTCCCAGAGAAACCGGACATCCGATGGGCTAACGGGTCGGTACGGCGACCAGTAATAACCCGCGGCGATCATGACCGCTGCGCGACAGCCCGAGAGATCGAATCGCTCTCTGTCGTTTAATGTCAACGTCTGAGTGTGTTGGTGGCTATCGATCCACGGCATCGTCGTCACCTCGGTCGATCCTTTCGGCTTGTACTCGAGTTCTTCGTCCGTTGAACGACCGATATCTCGCTCCGTCGGCCCGTTGGATCTCTCGGTCATACATGGATAATCATGCTAGATGTATACTACTCTTGTGTCGAAATATCGCATCGCGTAAAATACGTCTCCGAACCTCGGCCGACGGGAACCGGTGGCTTACGGCCTCGATTCCAGATATTCGATCGCTTCCTCGAGCGAAACGACGTCCGCGTTTTTCGCGCCCATCTCGAAGAGGTTCGCCTCGTGTTGGTAATCCGAGCGATCGCCGACTGCTTCCGCGGGAAGCGCCGTTCGGAACCCGTTCGCGACCGCATCGAACACTGTTGCACGCACGCATCCGCTCGTTGAACAGCCGAGCACGAGCAGCGTATCGACGCCCATCGAGGTGAGTATCGGGTGTAACTGCGTTCCGTGAAACGCGCTTTGCTGTTGTTTATCGAGGACGTAATCGTCCGGTCCGACCGTAATTCGGTCGTCGATCTCGACCCATTC
>SKKJ01000218.1 GCA_007121575.1 Natronomonas sp. | reverse complement strand
TTTCTTGTTTTGTGTGGCCTTCTTAAAAATCTGTTAGATCAGCGTGAGTCAGCGGTTTGATGCCGTCCTCGACGCAACGACACCGCATCAGCCGTCTGCAAAAACACCCCGAAATATATTGACCTAAATACGCACCCGGACGATCTGAGCGATCGACAGGCCGGTTATTTAAATGGATATCTCGCGTGTGCCCCACACGCACACGTTATTACGACGTATCCGTCTCGTGTCCGAACTCTTGCGTTCCGCCCCGGAATGAGGTATCTGTCGCATCGACCACACGTGAACCGCTTGAATCGGCGTGGCAACGAGAGACGGTTCCGTTCGGCGACTCGCCGGGTTCTTCGAACGTAGCGTCGGGCGAGATCATCATCTCCAGATCTGGCTGCCCGCCGTGCGAGTTCGGCTAACCGTTCGATTCGCTCTTCGGCAACGGTCACAAGACATGCTATTTCCCACGGTGATAAAGGCGTTCTGTAACGATGGGACGATCATCTGATACAAATGGATCTGATCAACCGAGAAATCAAACGCTTTCGATGGCTACCGGGCCACTCGGTACGTATCGCGCGCCGCGTGCTTCGCTTCGAAGACGGCGCCCGCTGCGAGGTCTACCGCAAGCGAGTCGATGTCCGTCGGCTCTGCGGTATCCGTTTCGATGCCCGCAGAGACAACCGAGCCGGTCGGCGGCTGCACCGCGACCGTCGCACGAAGCGATCCGTCGGTATCAGAGATCTCACCGCCGACGATGAACTCATCGGAGAGTAGTTCTCTGGTCGATTCGGCGACCGTAACGAGATCACGACGTAGAGCCCGTCGGTGCTCCGGCGTTGGTTCGATCCCTGCCGCAGCGGGTCCGCCGTGGGGCGTGTTTCCGTGCATTGAGTACTGGCGGATACAGAACACACCGATAAAAATCCGTCGGATGGTTTGTCATCGATTCACATACATTCCACACCGATTCACGTACTTTCCGGCTTGAGCTTTCCTCACAGAATTGGCGTACTGTTCCCATACACCGCGACTACGAGTGCCGTCGTATAGCTCTCAGCGTCGGACTCTATGGAAACCGCTTGGTAGGTCTCGTCTCCGAACTGCCACGATCGAAGTTCTCGTCCGGCGGTGAGCCCGTCCTCTACTCGCTCGCGGACGGCGGTCGGATCAGTACCGGACGATTCATAAAATATTCCGGGACCGTCGGATTCGCGTACCCAGCCCAAACAGGCGGTAGCCGTTCCGCTTTCTTCGGGTGCGACGGTCGATCGGGCTTCAACGACAGTTAGCTTTTCCCCCGCTGGACCGAGTGGTGGTGCTTCCCCGACGACATCGATCGTCGCGTTGGCCGGGATCACCGATGAAACCGATACGAGATTGTAATTATGGATATTGGCCGTTGCCAGCGCGGCGTCGTACGACGACATCGGTGTCGGTCCCGTTGCGGTTCCCCAGACGATCCGAATGGTTCCCATCACTCACACTCTGCGATCGGTGAATAAAAACGTCGGGACTTCGTCCGCGAACCACCCAACGAACGACGCGGTCTCACCCCTGTTCGACGTTAGCTTCCGGCGGATTTTTTATCCAGTCCTGCCGAAAGGATGTCGTCTCCACCGACGGACGATCGAAGCGCGTCCATCCCATCCTCGCGGTCGATACCGAAATTGTCCGCATATAACGCTTGGACTCGTTCGTACTCTTCTTCAGACAGTGCCGGAACGTCGCTCGCGGCCGCCCACTCGTCGATGTCCTCTCGCGTCCGGAACGTCGGTGTGACGGTCGCGACCGGATCGTGATACAATAGCCACTGGATCGCTGCCTGTGACATCGTCCGTTCGCCATCGCGTTCTAAGAACCGAAGCGTTTCGAGCTTTTCCCAGCCGGTTTCGTACCACTCGTCCGGTCGGTACGCGCGGTGGTCTCCCTCTTCGAGTTCCGTCTCGGGTCTGACCTGTTCGTTCAATAGCCCCGAAGAGTGTGGGACGCGGGGAATGAGACTCGTCGGTGAGCCGGTCCGTTCGATCGTCTCAAGGAAGTGGTTACCAACCTCCTGTTCGAAGACGTTCCAGACGAGTTGGACCGAATCGAACTCCTCTTCGATCGCCATATCGCCTTCCGCAAGCCAGCCGATCGAAGGGCCAAGCGCCCAGCCAACGGCGTTGATTCGGCCGCTTTCTTGGAGTTCATCGAGAAATTCCAGAACGTCCGCGTCGATCTCGTCGACGTTCGCGTTGTGTACTTGCAAAACATCGACGGTTTCGAGTTCGAGCCGTTCGAGCGATCGCTCGAACGCCGCTTCGAGATATTCTCGGTTCATCTCTTTCGGGAGTTCGCCGTGACCGGCCTGCGGATTATTGTAGAAGTCGTATCCGATCTTCGTCGCGACGGTTACCTCACCACGAATTCCCTCAAGGGCGCGTCCGATGAGGCGTTCTGAGTCGCCGTGGCCGTAGACGTCTCCCGTATCGAAATACGTTATCCCTTTTTCAACCGCATAGCGGACCATCTCGATCGCTTCCTCGTCAGTTCGGTCGCCCCACCAGTCGCTGCCGACGACCCATGCCCCGAAACCGATCTCCGAGACTTCGACATCGGACGTTCCAAGCGTTCGGTAGTTCATACGCCGCCTTCGGGATTGTTCCACTTATCCCTCGTGGTTTTTCCCATCGCCATAGACAGAAGGTCGCGACGGCTCGTCGCGTTTCTGGTTAGCTATTTTATCTTTTGATGCTTCTTTTCAATACCGCGGTCGTGTACGCCGTATGCAACAGCAATCCCTAACAACCACAGGCTCTTCAGGTACGGTATGACAAAGCGCCACGTCTCGCTGCCGGCGGAGGCGGAAGAGGGACTCGATACGTTCCTCAAGACGGTCGATCGCCGGCTTTCGAGCGAGGAGGACACCTGCGCGGTCGTCGAAGACGTCCTTGTCGACCTCCACGGCGATCGGGACGCCTACGAACGGTGGCAGGCCGACGAAGACGTCTCTCCCGCCGAGCGCGTCCGGCTACAGGGATACGATCCGTGCAACGCGACACTCGAAAGCGAGTACTACGCCGAAAAGGACGAAGACGCCTTCAGGCGCTCGAAGCACATCCAGTGGCTCTGGCGACAGTTCGACAGCCTGCCGATCGCCGACAACGTCGAG
>SKKJ01000197.1 GCA_007121575.1 Natronomonas sp. | reverse complement strand
TGTTGCTCGTCGGCGTCCTCGCAATCCGTCGGCGTCTAAAGGCAACGTCCAGCGCTGATACTGGAACGGGATCCCCAAGTGAAGCCGACGAGGCTGATGAATACCTGACTGAAGAACGTACTGTCGGAGCGATCGGATGAACCGTCCGTCATCCAAATCGATCCGAACACTTCTGTTCGATCACAGGACGGAAACTCGAACCGTTGACGGGTCTGTCAGTACATCGACCCGCCTCAACGTGCTGCAAGGTGCTGCGGTGTTCGTCGTGATGTTTACTGTACTTTGGCGGATCCTTTCACGAGACAAGGATTCAACATGAATGGTCAACAGCGTGCGGTGCTTCGACGAGCGTTCGTCGTGCTCCTCGTCGGTACGTTCGTCTTATTCGCCGGCGCTGGAGTTGCCACGGCACAGAGCGGTGTCGGCGGTGCCGTCGTCGTCGAGGAAGGCGAAACGGTTCCCGAAGTTAACGCGGTGGCCGGAACCGTCGTTATCCATGGCACCGTTACGGGGGACGTAAACGGTGCCGCGGGAACCGTGCTGATTTCGGGCACGGTCGGCGGCGATGTCAACGTTGCTGCGGGGAACCTTCAGATATCCGGAGACGTCGCTGGTGACGTTTCAGCCGGCGCAGGAACCGTTCATCTCGAAGACACCGGTACCGTCGGCGGCAATTTCGATGTCGGTGCCGGCGACGTTAGTATCGACGGAGCGATCACCGGCGACGCGCGGATCGGTGCCGAAACGATCCGGCTCGGCGAGAACGCTTCGATCGGCGGATCGCTGACGTACGATGGCACGCTGGAGGGTAACCGAAACGCTGTCGCGGGCGACATCACTCACGACCGATCTCTCGGCGCGACATCCGTGAGTGACGTGCAACCGCTGGCGTCGTGGATCTTCGCCGTCTATGCGTTCCTCGCGAACGTGGTGCTCGGGATCTTCCTGCTCGCGTTGTTCCCACAGTTCTCCCGAGATGTCGGATCACAGACACTGGCAGAGCCGCTTAAGACCGGACTCATCGGCTTGGGGACGCTCGTTTCGATGCCGCTCTTGCTCTTGGTTCTCGTCGTTTCGATCCTCGGCATTCCGCTCGCGCTCGTGGGGCTGTTCGCGTTCCTTTTCGTCATCTGGGTCGGGGTGGTATACGGTCGGTTTCTCCTCGGCCTTTGGATCCTTTCGCTATTTCACCGTGGACGGGGTGAACGCGATCGAACGTGGGCCGCCTTACTCCTCGGCTTGTTCCTCGGTGCGATCATCGTCCGGATCCCTGTGGCCGGAGATCTGGTGAACGCCCTACTCTTGTTGCTCGGTTTGGGCGCCCTGACGCTCGGCGTTTACACGCGCCGATGGGGGGCGAAGGACTCATCTGCAGGTTCTTCTGAAACGGTGTAGCTGAGTTGGTACACGGCTCAATACCCCCATTCGGGCATCGACCACGCGTCTGAGGCAGCAGGTACTTGTCGTGAACCACCGACGCTTCGATATGAGTATTCAGATACGGACGGACGAGCAGATCGATGTCGTCGATGTGACCGAGCGGGTCGCTTCCGAGCTCCCCGATATCGATCGCGGGATCTGTACGGTTTTCGTCGATCACACGACTGCAGCGGTCTCGATCAACGAAGCCGAGCCGCGCTTGATCGGCGATATCAAGCGGTTCGTCGAAGGGCTCTCCGCGCCGGACGGCTGGAAGCACGATGCGCTCGATAACAACGCTGAAGCACATCTCCGATCGTCGCTGTTCGGGCGGAGTGTCGCGGTTCCGATCCGCGATGGAGCCCTCGCACTCGGGACGTGGCAATCGATCCTATTGGTCGAGTGCGACGGTCCGAGAGAGCGGTCACTGTCCGTCACGGTCACGCCTAGCGTGTGACATCGGCGTGGCGAAGAGTTTGTATCATTTCGAGACTTCGATCGTGCGAACGTATTTATCATCGGGATGAAACACTCCGAATTGAATGCCCGTCTTGGACGATCTCTCCGGGTTCGAGTTCGAGGACGTGATGGAGGACGTCTTTCGAACCCTCGGTTATGAGAACGTCCGGCAAGCCGTGAAAACGGCGGACGAGGGGCGCGATATCGTGATGGAGGAGGTCGTCGACGGAACTCGTCGGGCGATCGTCGTCGAGTGTAAGCACACGGGGACGGTTGGGCGGCCGGTCGTGCAGAAGCTGCACTCGGCGATCGCGACGTTCGCGTTCGATGGACCGAAACGCGGGATGGTGGTGACGACGGGGCGGTTCACCGGGCCGGCGATCGAGTACGCTGAACGACTGCAGAACAACGGCGATCCGTTCCCGATCGAACTCATCGACGGGACGGATCTCCGCGAAATAGCCGACGAGGTAGGGCTTAATTTGTACAACGGCCGGATCGAGATCCTTTGCGATGAGACGTTACGACCCTACGACCCCGCAGCGTCGATTCGTGCACCGGTCGCCGACGCGTTCCGCGATATCGAGAACATCGATGCGTCCGACCTCCCGGACCCGTACGCACAGGTCACGTTTCGCCCGGTCGTCACCGTCGTGGCGGAGACGAACGCCGTGTTCGAGACGTCGGTCGGCGTGGTTCACCGCGTGAACGAGCGGGATCGGTTCGTGGTACACGCGGATCAGGGGAATCCGAAAACCGCGCCGATGGCCGTCGCTGATCTGGTGACGACGAACCTTCACGCGACGGTCGAATTCGAGACGGATGCGCTCGGAGATGTCTTCGATGCGGTCGATGAACGACGGTTCGGCCAAACACAGACGGGATACAAAGAGTGGGCGGTGGATCGACTACGACGGCATCACACGGAGACGGTCTCCTACACCGGCGATAACAACGTCACGTACACGAAGACGTGCGAGCCGAACCAGTCCGATATTTCGGTCCAATCGGTGACGCCCGTGTATCTCCCGCAGGTCCGGCAGACGGTGGAACTGCTGAGATACTCGTATCCCTACGAGTACTTCGCTGCGGGGCCATCGCGGGTCACGCGAGAGGATGGCATTCACGAGTGCGTTCAATGCAATACAACAGGGACGAAGGCGACGTACACGTACTGTGCGAACTGTGGAAGCGTGAACTGTAACGATCACATCGAAACCGAACGACTGGAAGGGGCGCCCGTGTGTACCGGATGTGCGGTGACGGAGCGATTC
>SKKJ01000205.1 GCA_007121575.1 Natronomonas sp. | reverse complement strand
TCGGAAAGACGACCGTCTCCTGTGCGTACGCGGTTAAATCCGCCCGAGACGGGCTTCGAACGCTCGTCGTTTCGACCGATCCGGCCCATTCGGTGACGGACGTGTTCGATCAGCCGTTCGATGACACCGCTCGTTCCGTAGATGGGATCGAGAACCTTGAAGCGATGCAGATCGATCCCGAAAACGAAGTCACGAGACATCTCAACGAGATCCGACAGGACCTCTCCGAACAGGTTTCCGCATCGATGGTCAACGAGATCAATCGCCAACTCGAGATGTCACACGACACCCCCGGTGCCTACGAATCCGCCCTGTTCGACCGGTTCATCGAAGTGATGCGCTCTGCGGAGCCGTATGATCGAGTCGTCTTCGACACCTCTCCCACTGGAAGCACCCTCCGATTGCTCGGACTCCCCGAACTGCTCGAGGGATGGATCGATCGGTTGATGTACAAACGGCGGACGAGTATCGACCTCTTCGAGAAAGCGGCGATCGGCAAGAACGAACCCCGCCGGGTGATGGACGGCGATCCCGTCCTCGCCCGGCTTCAAAAACGCAAGGAGTTCTTCGAGTTCGCCGGTTCGACGCTCCGTGAGGACGCCGCGTTCTTTCTCGTGTTGAATCCCGACGAGCTATCGCTGAACGAGACCAAACGCGCCGTCGAAGCGATGACCGACACGGGGCTGTCCGTCAGCGGACTCGTCGCCAACCGACTAACGCCATCTCCGGATGACGACGAAGACGGCCGCGGCGCTCGGTATCTTCGAGACCGCGTGGCGAACGAACAACGCCGGATTCAGCGCGTTCGCGAAGAGTTCGAGCAACCGCTCGTCGCAGAGATCGAAACCAGAACGTCCGAGGTGAAAGGCGATCTATTGACGGACGTTTCCAGAGAGCTCGATATCGAGACGGCCGTTGCGAACACTGACCTGTCGTAGGTACACTGACGATCGCGCTGATTCCGCATTCGTTTCGAGTACCGACACGCCTTTGCCCGACCGCGGTGAATCGCCGATAAATGTTATCGAGGCAGTTCGTTCGGGAGCATCCCGACGAGGTCCGGCGGGCGCTCGAAACCAAAGGCGTGGATGTCGACCTCGATCGGGTTCTCGAAATCGATGAGGAGTGGCGCACGCTGAAAGCGACCGGTGACGACCTCCGACGGCAGCGAAACGAAGTTTCGAGCGAGATTGGAGAACTCAAACGAGACGGCAAAGAGGACGAGGCGGAGGCCGCGATCGAGCGATCCGCGGAGCTGAAATCGGAGCTCGACGAGCTCGAATCGCGCGCCGACGAGCTCGAATCCGAACTCGAAGCGGCGTTGTTGGAATTACCGAATCCGCCGCATCCGGACGCACCCGTCGGCGATGACGAATCCGATAACGTCGAGACCGAGCGGTGGGGATTCGATGCGCTTCGCGAGCTTCCCGATCCCGTCGTTCCGCACTACGATCTCGGCGAGGAGTTAGAGATCCTCGATTTCGAACGCGGCGCGAAGGTCTCCGGCGGCGGGTTCTATTTCGCGAAGGGCGAGGGCGCGCGATTGGAACACGCGTTGGTTCAGTTCATGCTCGATCTCCACCGCGAAGAACACGGCTATACCGACGTGTTTCCGCCACTCCCGGTCAACTCGGCGTCGATGCGCGGTACCGGCCAGTTCCCGAAATTCGTCGAGGACGCATACCGAATCGGCGGCGCGAACGACGATCCCTACGACGATGACGATCTGTGGTTGCTCCCGACCGCGGAAGTGCCGGTCACCAACATGTACCGCGACGAAATCCTGCTCGATGACGATCTCCCGATCAAACATCAGGCGTACTCGCCGAACTTCCGCCGCGAAGCGGGCGAGCACGGTACCAAAACGCGAGGGATCGTCCGGGTTCACCAGTTCAATAAAGTCGAGATGGTAAACTTCGTCCGCCCGGAGGAGAGTTACGACCGACTCGAGGGGTTGTTGCGCGAAGCGACCGAAGTCCTCGAACGACTCGGGCTCCCGTACCGTATCTTAGAGATGTGTACCGGCGATATGGGATTCACACAGGCGAAAAAATACGACATCGAGGTATGGGCTCCGGCTGACGATATGGACGAGGGGCCGGCGGTCGGCGGCCGGTGGCTGGAGGTCTCCTCCGTTTCGAACTTCGAGGACTTCCAAGCCCGACGGGCGAGAATCCAGTACCGTCCACAACAGCATGAATCGGCCGAGTATCTTCACACGCTCAACGGCTCCGGGGTCGCGATCCCGCGCGTCGTCGTGGCGATCTTGGAGTACTATCAGAACGACGACGGAACGGTCGACGTTCCCGAGGCGCTCCAGCCGTATCTCGGTGGTCTCGAACGCATCGAGGGCCAAGACCCGATTGGCGAATCAGCGATCGGCGAGTGACGCTACTCCGGGATCGAGGAGAACGCCCACGACTTCACGCCTACGCCAATCGGAAGAGTCCGGAGACATGTCAAAAAAGAAGGCCGGATGGTCGGTGGTGTGGTCAGCGACCGACGAGTGAGCGACAGTTCTATCAGTACCACCACCGTACCACGGTGTATGAGCACGGACGCGGAGAACAACGGCGACATGGTGAAACTCAACGTCAAAGTTCCGAAGCGCCTTCTGGACGAACTTGATGAGTTGGCCGAGGAGTTGAACTACATGAACCGTTCGGAGTTCATTCGTGAAGTGCTTCGCGACACTACCGAACCGATCCTGACCCCTGGTGCGCAGGAGGGCGTCTCCCAGGGGTACGCGGACGTGGCAGCGGGACGTACGATGTCGATCTCGGAAGCGAAGGCCCGACTCGGCACCGAAGACGACTGCGAGGAGTGAGGACTGTCGAGTGGCGCACGAAGTCATTCTGACAGAGACGTTCTTTTCGGCGCTCGAACAGTACGAAACGCGGGATGCCGAACGTATCCTCAACAAACTCGAGAACATTGGAGATTTCCCGGATCGCTTTCTCGACCGGCTGAAGAATCACCCAGGGTATAAGCTCCGAGTCGGTGATTTCCGGGTTCTGATCGACTGGGACAAAGACAAAGAGACAATCTACGCCATTGATGCATTCGAGCGGAAGAAGGAGTATCGGGAACTCGGAAAATACCGCGAAATCTGGGGATCTTGGCGCGATGAGTACTATTGTGAATGACCTTGTCCGCATCGTCCGGTCG
>SKKJ01000233.1 GCA_007121575.1 Natronomonas sp. | reverse complement strand
GCCTCCGTCCCGCCGGTCTCGCTCCTCGTGTTCGTCGCCGCGAGCGGCGCGATTCTCGGTGCGCTTCTCCGGTCGACGTTCTCCCCGCAAGATGACTCGCTCGTGTTGCTCTCGACCGCGCTGCTCGTGTGGTTCCTCCTCGGACTCGGACTCGACCCGACGCCGGGACAAATCGCCATCGGACTGGCCGTCACGATCGCGCTCGGCTACGTCGCTTATGCGTTGGGAACCGCTTCGGTTACCGGTGTACTCACCGGCGTTCTGCTGGCGCTCTTCGCGGTCGTCCTCGGCGGATACGGCTGGTTCGTGCTCCTCGTGACCTTCTTCGGACTCGGTGGACTCGCGTCGAAATACCGGTACGACGAGAAACTCGACCGCGGAATCGCAGAGGAGAACGACGGCGCACGCGGTGTCGGAAACGTCTTTGCGAACTCGGCCGTCGCCCTCGTCGCGATCGTCGCCTATGCGGCCTCAGACCACGCCGGTATCGATCCGCTCGTCTTTCAGTTCGCGTTCAGCGGCGCGGTCGCCGCGGCGCTCGCCGATACCTTTTCGAGCGAGTTCGGCGGACTCTTCGACTCGCCACGGCTGATTACGACGTTCGAACCGGTCGCCCCCGGAACCGATGGCGGGGTCACGTGGCAGGGCGCGGTCGCCGGCGCGGTCGGCTCGGGCATCATCGCGGCGCTCGGCGCACTGTTTTTCGGGTTCGGTCCGTTCGCGGTGGCGACGGTCCTCGTGGCCGGGTTCTTCGGGATGGTCGCCGATAGCGTACTCGGTGCGACGGTCGAAGGCGAGTTGCTCGGTAATCAAGCGGTTAACCTCCTCGCGACACTCCTTTCGGGAATCATGGCCGCCGCCGTCGCGTTCGCGGTATGATCCGTCCGATGACCGCGGCCGACCGCCCCGCCGTTCGCTCGCTGCAGCGGCATCTCTCGTACGCCGATACGAAACTCATCGATGCCGCACTCCGCGGTCCGTTTCGCGGATACGTCGCGCAGGATGCCACGATCGATGACTCCGTGATCGGGTATGCCATCGCCTTTCCGAGCGAGCCGCTCACGGTTTCAGAACTCGTCGTCGCAGCCTCTCATCGACGCAGTGGATACGGCCGTGCATTAATCGAACATGTCGCGAGCGCGGCCGATTCGACCGCGGTCGACGTGCTGACGCCGGCCGATCACACCGGCGCGATACGGTTCTATACCCGGATCGGATTCGAGCGCGACCGCCACATTCCCGACTTTTACGCCGACGGGACGGACGCGCTACGCCTCGTTCGGCGTGAGTAACTGGGCAGCGGTTCGGAGACGAACGCTCGTCGGGCGCTTGACGAACTCGCCCATCGACGCGGCGACGATGTGATCGATTCCCCGCTGTGCGGCGATATCGAGCACCCGCTGATCGAGTTCGCCGTCGATGACGACCGCCGCCGGCACCGACTCGATATCCGCGAGCAGTTCGGACGTGTCCGCGGCGTCGCCTTCCTCGATCGCCTCGAACGCCTCATCCAGCAGGCGAACTCGTCCAGATCCGTCCCCGATGACCGCTTCGGTGTGTCCTCGTAGGGTGTCCGGCTGGTCTGCTGTCTGCTCGCCATCCGTCGATTCGACCGAAGGAGGTGTCCCCTGCGCCGTTCCCGTTTCAGGGGCAGTAGATCCGTTTGTGCTCGCGGATTCGTCGGCGACCGGTCCCGAACGTTCGGCCGATTCGACTGTCGCCGATTCAGTCGCTGCTTCCGCTGTCGGCTGCGCTGTCTCATCTGTGTCGTCTTCGAGAGACGTGTGTGCCTCCGTTTCCGGCGGGCTGGGTGGTGCCGTGCCGTCGTCCACGTTTTCGAGCTGTTCGTGCGGGATCTTCTCTCGAAGCGCGTTCATCACTTCGTGCCGTGCGAGGTCTTCGACCGATCGACCCTCGGGCGCGAGGGCGACGTAATCGATATCGCCGACCTGTGCGAGTTCCCGACGGATGAGCTCACCGCCGCGATCCCCGTCCAAAAAGGCCGTCACGGTCCTGGATTCGGTCAGCGCTGCGACGGCGTCGGGAACGTCGGTCCCTTCGACGGCGATCGCGTTCTTGATTCCGTACTGTAACAGCGTGAGTACGTCCGCTCGCCCCTCGACGACGATGATCGCGTCGGACGCTTCGACGTGCGGCCCGGCGGGAAGCCCTTCGTACTCGACGATGTCTTCGATCCGGACCGACTCACGGACTTCCTCGACGAGATCGCGGCTCGATTGCATCGAGTCGCCGAAGCCTTCGAGCAAGAGCGATTTCGCTCGCTCGACGACTTCTCTGCGCTTCGCGGCCCGGACGTCTTCGATCTCTCTGACCTCGATCGTCGACCGACACGGTCCGACCCGGTCGATCGTTTCGAGCGCGGCACCCAAGATCGCCGTCTCAACCCGGTCGAGGCTCGTTGCGATCGTGATCCGACCGAACGATTGGCCGTTCTCCGAGTTTATTTCGACGTCGATACGACCGACTTTCGAGGCGTCTTGGAGCTCTCTGAGGTCGAGCTCGTCGCCGAGAAGGCCTTCGGTTTGCCCGAAGACGGCTCCAACGACGTCCGAGCGCTCGACGACTCCGTCCGCCGCGATGTCCGCATGAACGAGATATTTGGCTGTGTCTTGCATTGATAAACTGCCCGTCTCCGGGCGGTGATAGGGATGTTCGTGATAACCGCACCATGAACGGACTCATGGGTGATTTAAATACGGCCGTTTAGACGTATAAATGATGCGGCCGCGACGAGCGGGTGATTTTCGGTCGCCGACTTTCGATGTCACACGGTGTGACCGTTCGACAGCGACTTCTCGCTCGAACACTACGATGGAGGGCGAGTGGCGGTCGTGTTCACGTACGTCCAACGAGGTGATCAAGAAGACCCGACATTCACGCACAGCGTACGCATCTCCGATCGCACGTGAACCGACAGGGAGAAACAGAGATCGCGTGTGTTACGGAAGTTCAGAGAGAAAGCCCGCTTCACAGTCGTGAAATCCGTCCTTCTCGGGTACGTCTCTTGTGGTCACGACGGGAAGGATGTCACCGGTACATCCCTCCGTTGACGTTGAGGACTTCGCCGGTGACGTACGAGGCGTCTTCGCTCGCCAGATACCGGACTGCACTGGCGATTTCATCGACCGTCGCGAACCGGTCGAGGGGGATC
>SKKJ01000012.1 GCA_007121575.1 Natronomonas sp. | reverse complement strand
CGTTATCCGTGATGACCGGCCGATCGGCTTCGATCGCGGCTCGAACGGCCGTTTCGTTCTCGGCACGCTCGATCGAATCGTTCGTTCCCATCGAGATCGCGTTCGCAGCCCGATCGAGGTTCAGATCAGCAATACCCGCGACTTGGAGGCCCTCGATACCGGCCGCCTGTCCGATGAACTGTCGGCCGAACGTTCCCGCACCGATAACGCCGACGCGAATCGGCTCGTCACGTGCGCTGAGTCGCTCTGGAAGTCCAAACATGAGACACTCTCACAGGTCGATCCAGATAACGATTCGTGATTCGGTATCAATACGCAGTTCGGTTTGCTACGAGCGATCCCCGATTCGGTATCTGCGATCAGTTCAGATTCCGGAGCCGTTCGTTCAGATCCGTGGCGACGTCGTCCGTCATCGCATCCCCGCCGAGATCGGGGGTTCGCGGCGCCGACTCGTCTTGCAGTTGCGCTTCGACCGCCGCGCGAATCGCATCGGCGGCACCGTCTTCTCCGAGATCGTCAAAGAGCAACGCGCCGCTGAGAACGGTCGCCAGCGGGTTTGCGATCCCCTCTCCAGCGATATCGGGGGCCGTTCCGTGAACCGGTTCGAACATCCCCGGCACGTCCTCGTTCGGATTCAGGTTCGCCGACGGGGCGAGCCCGAGTCCGCCGACAACGCCTGCGGTCGCGTCCGTCAGGATATCCGAGAACAGGTTCGGCCCGACGACGACGTCGTACCGTTCCGGTTGGACGACGATCGAGAGGTTCGCCGCATCCACGTAGAGTTTCTCGAGCGTCACGTCCGGATACTCCGTCGCAACCTCCTCGACGACCTCATCCCAAAACGCCGCACCGTACGAGAGAACGTTCGATTTCGTGATGTTGTGGACGATTCCGTCACGGTCGGTCGCGGCATCGAACGCCGCGCGAGCGATCCGTTCGATCCCCTCGCGAGTGTAAACCGAACATTGGATCGCGGTGTCGGTGCGGCCGCCGCGATCGAGTCGTCCACCGGCGTCGATATACTCGCCTTCGCTGTTCTCGCGGAACCAGAGGATGTCAATGTCACCGTGACCGTATCCTTTGAGTGGACAGACCGATTCATCGAAGAGATACGCCGGCCGAAGGTTGTTCCAGAGATCGAGCTCTCGGCGAATTCGGTGGTGGCCCTCCGCCGCGACGAAGGCGTTATCGACTTCCGGAAGCCCGACGCCACCGAGCAATATCGCGTCGTGATCTCGGATGGCTTCGAGCGTCTCGTCTTCCATCACGGTACCGGTTTCGATGTAGTGGGCGGCACCCATCTCGTAGGTGTTCATTTCGAGATCGAATCCACCGATGTCGGCGGCCGTTTCTAAGATCGGGACGGTCGCGGAGACGACTTCCTGACCGATTCCGTCACCCGGCGTCAGTGCAATGGTATAACTCATAGCACATTCGTTGCCGTGAGCGCTCAATAACGTTTTGATCGGTCGAATCCCGACGATCAAATCGCAAAGGTTGATACCACAGGAATCAGGAGGCCGTGTATGGGACAAACACTCACAGAGAAGGTTCTCGCGGACCATCTGGTCGATGGAACGCTCGAACCGGGCGAAGAGATCGGAATCGAAATCGATCACACGCTCGCGCACGATCTGACCGGGCCGCTCGTGTGGCTCCAGTTCGAAGCGCTCGAACTCGATGAAGTCCAGACGGAGATCTCGGTACAACACTGCGATCACCAGACGTTTCAGCCGGATTTCAAAGTCGCCGACGATCATCGCTTCCTCCGAAGCGCGACCGGGACGTACGGCGCGTACTTCGCGCGTCCGGGAACCGGGATCTGTCATCAGGTCCACAAAGAGAACTTCACCACGCCCGGCAAGACGATCCTCGGGGCGGATTCGCACACCCCGACCGCGGGCGGGCTCGGCCAGTTCGGGATCGGTTCCGGCGGACTCGATATCACCGTCGCGATGGGCGGCGAGCCGTACTACTTCGAGATGCCCGAGATCGTCAACGTCCGACTCGAAGGCGAACTCGGCGAGTGGGCGACCGCGAAGGACGTTATCCTCGAGTTGCTCCGCCGATACTCGGTCAAATACGGCGTCAAAAAGATATTCGAATACACCGGCCCGGGTGTCGAATCGCTGTCCGCACACGAGCGGACCGTTATCACGAACATGGGTACCGAACTCGGTGCGACGAGTTCGATATTCCCGACCGATGAACGAACGAGAGAGTTCTTCAAACGGCTCGGTCGGGAGTCGGATTTCGTCGAGATCGGCCCGGACGAGGACGCCGAATACGCCGAAGAGATAGTCGTCGATCTCTCAGAGATCGAACCGCTCATCGCAACGCCGTCGATGCCCGACAACGTCGTTCCGGTTCGAGAGGCGGCCGGCAGGTCGGTCGATCAGGTGCTGTTCGGCTCGTGTACGAACGGTGCATACGAGGACCTGCTTCCGGTCGCGAAGATGCTTCGAGATCGAACCGTGAATCCGCAGACGGAGGTCACAATCGCTCCCGGATCGAAACAGGCCGCGGAGATGTTGGCTCGCGAGGGGTGGAGCGTCGAGTTGATGGCCGCCGGCGTCAACCTCTCGGAGGCGACCTGCGGGTCCTGCATCGGTGCGGGTCACGTGCCGGCATCGAATTCGGTCTCAGTCCGAACGTTCAACCGTAACTTCGAAGGCCGATCCGGAATGGAGGAGGACGCGGTGTATCTCTGTTCGCCCGAAACGGCCGCTGCAGCCGCGATCGCCGGTGAGATAATCGATCCACGCGACCTCGCGGACGAGCTCGGTGACCTCGATGCGCCCGGTCGAGAGCTGCCCGACAGCTACGTCGGCGTCAGTCCGTCCGATATAATCACACCCGAGGAAGCCGTCGACGACGAACTCGTCAAGGGACCGAACGTGAAGGAGGTGCCGTTAAAAGACCCACTGGCTGAAGCGATCGAGGGCGAAGTCCTGCTCAAGATGGAGGATAACATCACGACGGATCACATCATTCCGGCGACGAAGGAAGTCTCGATGTACCGATCCAACATGCCGAAACTCGCCGAGTACACGCTCAGCCGGGTCGATGACACGTTCGCCGAGCGCGCGCTGGAATCGGGCGGCGGGTTCTTACTCGCCGGGGAGAACTACGGCCAAGGATCTTCGCGCGAGCACGCGGCGCTGTGTCCGATGTATCT
>SKKJ01000251.1 GCA_007121575.1 Natronomonas sp. | reverse complement strand
CCAATCGATCCACGTCTGCTCCCAGCCTTTGCGGCGTTCGGCTGCTCTGCGAGCGTGTTCGCGGTCTTCGCGGTGGGTTCGATTTCGTTCGACGGCGTCCGCCTGTTCGCCGTCTACGAGCATCGGTTGAAAGGCGACCGTTCCGCACTCTGCGACGCGCTCGCCGTCTTCGATGGCAACGAGTTCTTGGACGCCGCTTCCGAGTGGCATGACGAGTCGACCACCGGGCGCTAGCTGCTTGATGAGGGCTCGGGGTGGCTCGATGGCGGCCGCTTCGAGCAGGATTCGGTCGTAGGGTGCGTACCCGTTCAACCCACGGGCTCCGTCCCGGCAATCGACGAGCACGCCAGGATAGCCAGCTGCTGCGAGATTCGACCGCGCTTCATACACCAATTTCCGCGTGATATCGATCGCGTGGACGTTGGCTTCATCGGTGAGTTCGGCGAGCACCGCCGCGGTATATCCGACACCAACGCCGATGACGAGGACGTTGTCATCGGGACGGGCGTCGAGCGCTTCAAGGAGTCGTCCGGCTGCACTCGGTGAGAGTACGCGCGTGCCGAGTCGCTCGAACGACTGATCCGCGTAGGCGAGCGACTCGTCTTCAACGAACGGTTCGCGCGCAACGGTTCGCATCGCGATGCCGAGCCGCTCGGAGCGAACGACGGCCTTGGCCTCGTGTTCGAGGCTATCGACCATATCATCGCGAAGCACCGCAGGGTCCATACTTCGTCTCGGTGTTCAAGCCTCTTGAATCGCGCGCCATGATCGGCTTTCTTTCAAGCGATGTCGCCTTGCATCTCGACAAATCTGACGGCACCGTGCGTTTCGCGCTTGAGACCGCCCTCGGTCTTGACCGCACGTATGAGTGTCTGTCTCCCCGTTCCGATCGGGGCGACGATCCGACCGCCGATCCGGAGCTGTTCGACGACCGCCTCGGGAATCTCGGGCGCTGCACAGGTGAGGTAAGCCGCGTCATAGGGCGCGTGTTCGGCCCAGCCGCGCGAGCCGTCGCCGACGCGGAGATCGATCTCTCCGTAGCCGAGTGCTTCGAGCCGTCTTCGTGCTTTATCGGCCAAAGTCTCGACGAACTCGACGCTGTAGACGTTTTCAGGCCCGACGATTTCTGCGGTTACGGCGGCGTGATAGCCACATCCGGTTCCGATCTCGAGGACCGAATCGTCCGCTTCGAGCTCGAGGCGATCACAGATGATGCCAACCATGTGTGGTGCGGAGATCGTCTGGCCGTTTCCGATCGGCAACGGACGGTCGGCGTAGGCGTTTTCGCGTCTCGATTCCGGGACGAACTCGTGGCGTGGCACGGCTTCGAGCGCGTCGACCGTCGGTTGCCGCTCGATCCGTCCGCTTTCGACGAGTCGTTCGACCATCCGCTCGCGAGCCGCCTCGAAATCACGGCCATCCCAGAAGTGGCGTCCGGACATCGGCCTACCAGCCGGACCACGCTCGCGCCTGTGCGTCTTGGTCGCGCGCGTAGATTCGTTTGATGTCTTTCGCGAGCACCGAATCACCCGCGAAATCGTAGCCTTCTCGTTCGTACCCTGTCGCGTCTTCCCGGACGAGGATTCGTTCGACTTCGAACTCTTCGCCGCCGTATTCGTGTGTCCGACCGACGATGAACTCCTCATCGCCCGGGACTTGAATCCGGACGCTTCGTGTCTCGTCGTGATAGCCGTCTTTCGGATGCAGCGTCAGATTCACCGACACGTTCCCAACGGCGCGGGTCCAAAGCGTTCGAACGTCGTTCACCTTCGCTTCGTCGACCCGAGCGCCGTCGATCGATTCGAGCGACGTAATCCGCGCCGTGAGGATCGCTTCGTCGGTTTCGACGAGAAACTCGTCTCCGGCGGACAACGTCTCCTCTGGGGGTATCTCGACGTGTGCTTCGAGTGATTCTTCGTTCTGTGAGACGATCACTCGGCGTTCGACGGTGGCGGTCTCTTCGAGCGTCGTTTTGTGGACGTGGCCGCACTCGCTGCACCGGACGGTTGCGCCGCCGCCGCGGTTGAGCACTTCGTGTGCCGTCTCCGCGGACGGCGAACAGGACGGACAGCGAATCGCGACGCGTTGATGACTCATTGGTTGTATCAATTCATCCGAACGTATAAACGCGTGGCTCCGGCTGTTGTGGGCTGTTGTCGAACGTTCACTCGGCTGTTGGAAGCTCGATCGCTTCGCCGTCGACGAACACCGTCGGCTCACAGAGGATGCCGTCCATATGGATCGGGGCATCGATATCGCCGCCGATACCGGCGTCGTCGCCGACCGCGATGTGGACTGTTCCGGCCGCTTTCTCGTCGAGCAGGACGCTCCCGACAAGTTCGTTCACGCCGATGTTCGTCCCGATCCCGAGCTCGGCGAGGTTATACGCGTTTTCGCCCGCCTCCTCGGCGGCGGTTTCGAGATCGGACCGGATCGCCTCGTCCGATACGCTGGTCACGACTCCGTCGTCGACTTCGAACGTGACGGTCTGTCCGTCTTCGAGCCGCCCGTGTGGGCGGATCGTCCCGTCGACGACGTATGTCCCGTCGGCCGATATGGGGCTGATGAACACTTCGCCGGCGGGAAGATTCGAGAACTCGCCGGGTTCGTGAACGATTCCCGTATCATCGTTCCACGGTCGATCTCCTAACTCGAAGGTGATATCGGTTCCCTGCGGGGACGTCACGCGAATCTCGTCGGCTCCTTTGACCCGCTCGAGCATGGCTGCACACTCGGCGGCGATCGCTTCGTAATCCGCGTCAAGGCCAACGGTGAACACTTCCTCCGTGATTCCCGGAAGGGTCGATCCGCGGGCTCCCGCCGCTGTCGCATCGGATCGCGCGCGAGTGTGAGTTATGCTCTTGGTCGTCGGCGCGAGAAAGACGTCCGCTTCCGCGAGCGCGGCCGCGACGGGTGCCGGCGGCTCCGCGCCGTGTTGTGGTCCCGGTGGATAGCGGACGATCGTCGCGTCGTCCGTTGCTTCGAGCGCGGCCCGATATATCGCCTCACCGATCGGCTTTCGCGTATCGTCCGTGACGACGACACAGGTCTCGTCGGCTTCGACCGCGAGACACTGATTTACCGCCGTATTCGCCGCCGCGTTCACCGCTTCGGGATCCGCGATCGAGAGTTCCGCTGTCTCACTCATGCGATCCGTTAGAACGGTCTTCCCAAAAGACGTTCCTCT
>SKKJ01000369.1 GCA_007121575.1 Natronomonas sp. | reverse complement strand
CTTGGACGCGCTCTTTCGGCGAAACGGGAGTCTCAAACTTGTGGAATTCTCCTATCTCGGTCACAGAGTACGTGTTTCAGGTGACGAGGAGATCACTGTAGAGACCGAGCGTTTATAGGAGTTTGTGGTGGAGGTGCCATCCGTTTTCGGAACACGGTACGAGAGCCATCGAGATGACCGTCCGGGTCGTTTATAAACCATCAGCGGCGTTATAACGCGCTCTGGATCGAGGCTGCGACTTCTCGCGCGCGCGCAGCGAGCGGTTCCGAGACGTCACCGGCGGCGACGGCATCGTCGAGTTCGTCGTCGTCGACCCGTTTGACCTCGCCCCCGGGCGTTTTGACGACATCGACGTGGAGGTCAACGTAGCGTGCTTCGTTCGGGAAAATCTCGACGGGAGTGCAGATGTTGACGTACGTCCCCCGATGTTCGCCGTCGGCGCTCTTATAAACGGTCGCGTACCACCAGCGCCCTTCGACGAAGGTGGTTGTCGCGATATCGCCCGCGACCCGCTCGATCCCGAGCGCGTCATAGGTGCCGCCGCCGGACATCTCGCGTTCGATCGTGACGGAACCGTCGGGATCGATCGCGGTGACTTCGCCGCGGCCGAGTGTGATCGTCCGGCCGCTGGGTTTTCCGTGGGCGATTTCGAGGCCATCGCCGAGCTGTGGTCCGAACTGCTCGGTCACGACGCCGAAGGGGAACTCGTCACCCGGCTCACAGAGCGCCTCGACGAAATCGACGGCCGCGCTCGCGGCCTCTGTCGCCGCCTTGATACGATGGTGTCCGGCCATCGTGGTTTCAACCTGACGGCGGTATTCGTCGAGTACGAAACGACTCTCACGCCCAAAGAGGACCCACCGCTCCGCTCGGGGAGCGACGATCCGACCGAGATCGTCATCGTCGCTTTCGGCGATCGCCGCCATGAGCGTCTCAGCGCGCGCCGTCACCTGTCGGAGCGCATCGGCCATCGCATCGAGTGAAGCGTCGTCGGCGGATCGCGACCATCGGGGAGACCAGCCGTCCGGCGGATCGACGGGGAGGATGTCGGCCATTCGGGCCGTCTCACTCATCGAATCGCGCTCGCCGTATCGGAGTTCGACCAGTCCGCTGGACACACGGAGGTCGGTCGCGAGCGATGGGCGACGATCGCGCCACGGCGGGGCCGGTGAGGCGATCTGGACGCGGTAGCGATCCCCTTCATCGACGTATCCATCGACGCGATCGTAGGGGAGAAATCCCGAAACGGACGCCTCACGAACCGATCCGAGATCCACGACGGCGCCCGAACCGAGCGTCTCGGAGACTTCGCCCTCGAAGACGGCTCCCCGAGGAGCCGGTGCATCCCAGACGAACGTGTCTCGACCGATTTCTTCGAGGCGGTCGGCGATGACGGTGACGGCATCCGGGTGCCCGGTCACACAGAGCCCCAATCGATCGTCAGTTGTCCGAATCGCGACGTCGTCAACGGCGACCGGAAACGACGCATCGAACCGTTCTCGAATCGGCGGTGACGCGGAGACGATTCGGTGTTCGTCTCGAAGCAGTTCAGTGAGCGCCGTCGTGTAAATCCCGCGGATTCGAACCGAGACGTCGGCCGCTTGCGCGCTCATAGTTCGGTTCGATCGTCCGAAAAGCGAACGCGGTCGTGAACCTCCGGCCCGAGGGTCAACTCAACGACGGACGGCGAGAGCACACGGCCGTTCTCGACGTATGCGCCCCAGCTTCCGAAGTTGATGTATCCGCGGAGATCAGCCGCGTGTGTGTACAGATCGACGGATTCGAGCTCGTGTTCCGGGAATTCAGCCGAAGAGTGTGCCAGATCCATATCCGAGTAGACCGTGTCGAGTCCGGACAGAAAGCTCTCGATGGCTTCGGCTTCGGCGGCCGTCGAGCCGACGACCGACTCCGAGATGTCGGTGATTTCCTCGGTCGTGAGACCGAACTCTCGAAGCGCTTTTTGAGTGCGCTGATCGAAGTGCATGTGGTGCGTTCGGGGGCAGCCGTTGAAAACGTCTCGGCTCGCGAAGATCCTCGACCGAACGAGTCGTATCCGACGACCAAAGGATTAGGTTCGTTCCCCATAGAAGGTAGGCGTATGAAAGATCCGGTCGAGATGCGGGCCGACGGAGACGAGGACCTCTACGATATCACCACGTGGGAACCTCGAACCGCACTCGACCGGTTAGCGATCAAGACACACCGCGGCGCAGTCAGAGCCGGACGCCGGTTTATCGTCGCGCTGGGTGCGTTGATCTTAATCGTCATCCTGGCGCTCAGCGGTGCGGGCGGACTCATCATCGAGGATCCGTTCATCCTCGGATTGGCGGCGTTCTCTGTCGTCCCCGCGGGACTGTTGGCGCTGTACATTTATCGAGCGGACATCACGACGAAGGAGCCGCCATCGCTACTCGTCGTGACGTTCGTCCTCTCGGTGCTCTTTGCGGGGTTCGCCGCGATCATCAACACCGCGTTCGGATTTTTGCAGCTATTTCCGCTCATCGGGCTCATTCTGTTCTTTTATCTGGTCGTCGGACCGGTCGAAGAGTCTGTCAAACTGCTCGCCGTTTGGCTGTATCCGTACCGCGATCGTCGATTCGATTCGGTCGTCGACGGCGCGGTGTACGGTGCCGTCGCGGGGCTCGGCTTCGCCGCCATCGAGAACGTCATCTACATCACGCAGAACTTGCAGACGCCGGCGTCGGTGTTGATCGATGCGGGCGTCGGGGTCCTCGATGGGTTCGGTGACACGGTCGAAGCCGGCGGGCAGATCACCGCCGTTCGCGGGCTCGCGGGACCGGGACATGTCGTCTACTCCGCGTTCGCGGGGTATTACCTCGGGTTAGCGAAATTCAACCCGGAGAACGCCGGACCGATCGTCGCGAAAGGGCTGCTTATTGCCGCGTTCATCCACGCGACCTACAACACGCTCGTCGGATTGGTGCCGGGACTCGTCAGCCTGCTCGTTCCGGACGTGCCGATCCTCGTGTTGTTTCTCGGATTCGTTGTCGTCTATCAGGGCTTTTTCTTTTATATTCTCTACCGGAAGCTGAAACGCTACGAGACGGCGTATAAGCGGGCACACGAAGGGCCGGAAACCGCCTCGGAGTTCGAGTCAGCTATGACGGAGTTCGATCCGAAAACCCGGTAGCCAACGCGTCGAAATCGACGGCTACTCACCAGAACTTGACG
>SKKJ01000318.1 GCA_007121575.1 Natronomonas sp. | reverse complement strand
GATAATGACGATCTCCTCGGCGTCACCTGGCGTCGATTCGGGTACGAGATCGTTCGAGAACGCGTGGACGCTTTCGGGACTGCCGATAACGACTGCCCTATCGCCCGTCTTGATCACGGTATCTCCGCGTGGGAGGATCAACTCTTTGTCCCGAAAGAGCCCGGCAAACGTCAGCGATTCGAACCGATCCGCCTCGGCGACGGTCTGTCCGGCAACCGGGCTTTCGGCGTCGATTTCGAACTCGGCCATCTGGACCAATCCACCTGCGAACGGATCGACATCAACCGCGGATGGCAACCCGACGACGCGAACGATGTTTTCGGCGCTCAAAAGATCCGAACAGACCATAAAATCGACGCCGAACGCGGATTCGGTTAACTCCCACGTCTGGAGGTACTCGACACTTTTCGTTCGAGCGACCGTGAACGGATCCGCCATCGTTTTCGCCGTCCCACAGGCGACGAGGTTCGTCCGGTCGTCGTCCGTGCTCGCGATGAACATATCTGCGTTCTCGATACCGGCGCGCTCAAGCGCGGATAGCGATGCTCCATCGCCGGTGAGCGTCATCACATCGAGTTCGTATTTCAACTGTTCGATGCGCTCTTGATCGATATCGATCACGATCACGTCGTGATGGGCCGCGAGACTACTCGCGATGGAGGTTCCGACTTCGCCGGCACCGACAACGATCGTCCGCATAGTGGTGCTGTCTCGGTGACGCCTCAAATCGGTTACTATTGGGGTTTACCGTTGTGGACGTTGCGCCGACAGTGATCGAAAAAGCTGAAGAGAATAGAAAAGAGCCGTCTAACCGTAATTCTCTATTTCCCGAACATTTCGCGCATCATCGGATGCATCTCCATCATCTGCTCTTCGGCAATCTCTTCATAGAGCTTGTACGTGATGGAGACTGTCAGCAGGAGACCGGTTCCGGTGACTTGCCCGATCGTTCCGAGCATGTTCGCCATGACGGCGAGCAAGCCCACGAGGGCCCCACCGATGACCGTAACCTGCGGAATGTAGCGTTCGAGCACCTTTTCGGTGACGCCCGGCGACTGCCGGAAGCCGGGGATCTGCATACCCGAGCGTTGAATCTGCTTTGCGGTCGCGTTCGGACCCATCCCGGTCGTCTCGACCCAGAAGATCGCGAAGATGCCACCGCCGACGATCATAAACGTCAGATCGACGCCGACTCGAAGCATGATCTGCCATGGGGCGGCCGCCGTCTCACCGAGCCACCACATCCAATCAGAGGGCGAATAGATCGGGGCCAGATAGTAGAACAGCCCGCCGGTTGGTTCGGCAAAGCCTTGCTCTGTTCCAGCGTATTCGCCGAGCCACGCGGGCATGCCGGCCCACTGTGCGTTGAGAATGCGGCCCATAAATTGAATGTTCGCTTGCAGTGCCCGAACGAGAATCATTGGCAGAACGCTCGCGTAAATGAGCTTCACCGGGAAGCGACCGCGAGCACCCTTCACACGGGCGTGACTCAGCGGGATCTCGACACGGACTGACTCGGCGTAGACGACGATCCCGAAGATGAGAAGCGTCGTGATCAACGCAAGCAGTTCGCCGGGGCCCAAGAACAGATCGAATAATCCGGTCTGTGTCAATATTGGCCCCATCTCGACTTGGCCGGTCAAGATGCCGTACCACCGTGGGAAGAATCCCACGTAGCCAGCGTCAAGCCCGCTCCAGGCGATGAATCCGCCGATGATCCGCTGGCTCACCCCGGCGATGATGAAGAGGCCGATACCGGAGCCGACGCCCCACTTCGAGATGACCTCGTCCATATACAGGATCAACATCCCGCCGAGGAAGATCTGTCCGAACATAATCCATGCCAGCGCGGATGCCGAGATCCCGAGCGATGCGGCGACCTCAGCGCTTGGTTGAAGGAAGCCGGCGAACACCATCGGCAGGGCCGTCATTGCGGTCATCACGATGACGAGCAGCTTCTGTAGACCCTGGTACAGTGCCTGATCACGGGGGTTTTCGTCGGTGTTTAACCCCAGTAGGTTCGCACCACCGAGCAGTTGCAGCACGATCGATGCGGTCACGATCGGACCGATCCCGACCTGCATCAACGATCCTTGCTCACCCGCAAGAATGGTTCGGAACTGCCCGAAGATGTCTTGGCCCTGGCCGAGTCCGTAGATCCCGACGTTCGTCAGGAAGAAATACAACACGAGCACGCCCGCGGTCCAGCCGAGTTTCCGTTTGAACGGAACGTGACCCGTCGGTCGCTGGACGGCGGGGAGCCGCGTGAGTACCGGTTCGGCGGCTTCCTTCCAACTCATTTACGCTTCCTCGTTGTCCTCGTCGGTTGTGTCTGTTTCGGCTTCGGCTTCCTCTTTACGCGCTTGGCCGCGTTCGGAGAGGACGGCCTCGCCGCCAGCCGCTTCGAGCGCCGCTTCCGCATCCGCGGAGAACGCGTCGGCCACAACCTCGAGTTCGTTGTAGACGTTGCCCGCGCCGAGCACTTTCACGACGTCTGCGTCGTGGCCGCTTTCGACGACATCCCGCGCGTCGACAGCGTATCCGTCGCCGGATTCTTCCGCGATTTCGTCTGCGACGAGGATCGCGATGTCTTCATCGAGTTCGCGGAGATTGACGGTTTTCGTCTCACGCCGTGTCTTCTGTGGACGCTTGAACCCGGATTTGCCGAGCGGTTCGTAGTTGTGGAACTCGTGTTTCGAACGACCTGCACGGCCACGACCGCCGCGGTGGCCAGCACCACGTCGGTTTTTGTGGGTGCCGCCGCCGTGTGTTCGAGAGCCTCGTTGTCGTCGTTTCTTCGAAGTCATTATCGCATCGCCTCCAGAAGTGTGTCGATCTCTTCGGTGGTGTGTTTACCGAGTTGCCCACTTTCTTTCGTCGGGTGTTTGATTCCCTCGTGCCCACCGCGCGGTGGGTGCAGACGAAGCGTTGGCGCAAGCCCTTCGGCTTTCAACGTCGTCTCTTCTTCGAGCAACGCGGCAGCGAGCGCCGACACGTCGTCGTAGTCGGTGTTCTCTGCAACCCACTCGTCGTCGATTTCGCCGGCACCCTCCGCGGGTTCGGCCCGACGGCTGATCAGTAGTTCAACGACGTCTTGGGACGGTTCGCCGTGTGCGACCCAATCGTTGACCTTTGTCACCATACCGGTATACGTCTCCGTTTCTGGAATGAACGTCGCGTGGTTGACGCGGTGAAGATTG
>SKKJ01000361.1 GCA_007121575.1 Natronomonas sp. | reverse complement strand
CTTCTTGAATTACGATTCGATCGCCATTACAGGCGTCGGTCGAATTACGGATTTCGAGTTGCTGCTCGGGATACTCTTTACGTTCGCGATCATATATTTCACCTGGCGATCGTTTGGGATTACCTTCCTTGCAGTCGTGATCGGCGGTATCGGATACGGATTCGCGGGGCCGTACATGCCCGGGATCCTCAATCACGCGGGCGTTTCGCTCCCCAGAATGCTGCGGATTCTCGCGGTCGGCGGCGACGGTTTCTTCGGGTTCTTGAACCAGTTGATGGCAGCCTGGATCGCGCTGTTCCTGTTTTATGCGGGGCTGTTAAAGGCGTACGGCGCGTTCGATCTAATCCTTCGGCTCGCAGTCAGAGCATCCAAATACGTCGACTCGGGGATCGCACAGACTGCGGTCGTCGCGAGTGCGGTGATCGGCTCAGTCAACGGCAGCCAAACGGCGAACGCGGGCATGACCGGATCGTTCACCATCCCGCTGATGAAAGAAAGCGGTATCAAACCCGAAACGGCAGGGGGAATCGAATCCGTCGCATCGACGTCTGGACAGGTGTTACCGCCGGTGATGGGTGCGGCCGCGTTCGTCATGGCATCGCTGGTTACCGGGATCACCTATCTCGACGTGATCGTTGCCGGCCTCATCCCAGCAATCATTCTCGCAGTGTCTATCGTCATCGCGGTGCACTACGTCGCCGCCCCACAGATCGAAGACCCGGATATGAGTGGTACGTTCAGCGAAAAGCTCGACAACAATACTATCATCCTCGAAGCGGTTAAATACGGACTCCCGCTCGCGGTTTTGATGTACGCGCTCGGGATTCGGCAAGTGACCGTGATGACCGCAGCACTCTGGACCTCGGTTTCGATGCTCGGGATGGGACTCTCGATTCCGATAGTGCAGTCGCAGTTGGATTCGACTTCTGCGGTCGGGGCGTTCAAGCATTCGCTGAAACAGACAGTAGACGGGTTTAGGCAGGGTGCCCTCGTTGCAGCCCCGGTTGCGATCATCTTAGCGGCCATCAACGGTGTCGTCGACGTACTGATGGCGACCGGTGTTCCCGGGACGATCTCGCTCGCGCTCATCGACCTCTCCGGCGGCGTCATGATAATCGCAGTCATCCTGGCGATGATAATCTGTATCCTGCTCGGGTTAGGAATGCCGACGACGGCAGCATACACAATCGTTGCTCTGCTCGTCGCGCCGACGTTGATCAATCAGTTCTTCGTCCCGGAAATCGCCGCGCACTTCTTCGTGTTCTACGCAGCGATCTTGGCAGGGTTGACACCACCGATTGCGACCTGTGTTGCGGTCACCTGTGGGATCTCTGGTGGTGGGTTCTGGGGAAGCTGTAAGGAAGCGCTACGGATTTCGCTGCCGCTTTTCGTCCTGCCGTTTTCGTTCATTTATCACCCAGAGTTAGTCTCGGGAGAGTTTACAGCCTCGAACATCACAACGGGAGCGATCGTTCTCGCGGGGAGCGTTACGATCATCCACGGCATCAACTACCTGTTCGAGTTCAATCGTTTGATCCGATACGTGTTCCGAGTCGTGTTCTTCGGGCTCGGTATCGTGGTAATGGTCCATCCGAGCCAGTTCGTCCAACTCGGCGCGTTAGGGATCGTATTCGCGCTATATATCGCACAGATGGTGTTCGGCCGACCGGATCCACTTGCACTCCTCCGCGCACGAGCGAGTTAGGCTGAAAACAGGTTTCAACTCCGGTTTCGTACACGAACCGACCGCGTAATACAGCGTTTATATATTCGCAGAGCATATCCGACACCCATGGGTTGCGTGTTCTTATCCTACGATGACGTTTCGGGCATCGCGAGAGTGCCGCACTATATCGAAGCCGTCCGGTCGGCCTATCGCCAGCGGGGGAACGGCGCGCCGACGGCTCCGCGAACATCGTTACAAAGCGAACAGCCACCGGGATTATTGAACAGCTATGTGGCAATCCTTCCGGAGACGGGTGTCATGGGCGGATACACTTACTCGGCAGGGTTCAGCGATGAGGACGCGTGGCTGATGACGCCGCTGTTCGGCGCGAAAACCGGGCGGCCGCTGGCGCTTATCGATGGATCGGTGTTCAACACGTATAAAACCGGAGCGGCGGGAGCGGTCGGGATCGACGCGCTCGCACGCGAAGACGCCGAAGTTCTAGCGGTGTTCGGAAGCGGCGCACAGGCGTACGGACAGGTTCTCGCGGCGGTTGAAGTGCGCGATTTCAAGGAGCTGCTCGTGTACTCGCCGACACCGGAGCACAGAGAGAGCTTCGCAGCGGAGATGGGAGAGGAACTCCGTCTCGATGCGACTGCGGTCGAGTCACCCGCTGAAGCGCTCGAATCAGCGGATGTCGTGGTCACGGCGACGACGGCGAGCGAACCGGTGTTCGATCCCGAGGACGTACAGCCGGGGACCCACATCAACGCGATCGGTCAGTACGATCCCCAAAAGCGTGAAATCCCCGGAGAGACCGTTCGAGACGCGACGTACGTGGCAGATCTCAGAGACCGCGTGTTCCAAGACGCGGGGTCGTTCCTCTTGGCCCGCGAGGAGGGGTTAATCGACGACGATCACATTCACGGCGAACTCGGGGACGTACTCGTGGGCTCGGTTCCCGGACGAACCACAGAGGATGAGATTACGATGTTCGACAGCGGTGGAACGGCGATCGAAACCGTCGCGAGTGCCGCATTGGTCTATCGAAAAGCGATGGATCTCGGACGGGGGACGGAGCTGTCGTTTACCCCGGCGAGCGAAGCGTACGAGGGGAAAAAGGGCAGTAGTTCGGACGAACTATAGGGGCAGTTAGTTTCGTTCAGTCCACGGATTGACTCGCTCGAACGTCGCGCTCGCCGCGATCACGTCCGCGTCGGCGTGGCGCTGGCCGGCGATCTGCATGCCGACGGGTCGACCGTCGACGTTGCCCGCCGGGATCGACGCAGCGGGATGACCCGTGAAATTATACGGTTGGGTGAGCGTCCAGCCACGGAGCGGGTCGATCGGTACGCCGTCGATCGATTCTGGTTCGTCTCCGTGTTCGAACGCGGTCACCGCGAGTGTCGCGCTGACCAGCAGGTCGTACGACTCGAACAGCTCATTGAACCCGTCGAGAACTCGGGTTCGAACGACGTTCGCCCGTCGGTATTCGGCGAGCGACGGTGATTCAGATTCGACGACGATGTCGACG
>SKKJ01000325.1 GCA_007121575.1 Natronomonas sp. | reverse complement strand
GCCGATGAAGACGAACAGTTCGGCCATGAATCCAGCCATCAGCGGCAGACCCATGTAGGCGAACGCGCCGGCGACGAAGACGGTCGCCGTGACAGGCATTTTTCCTGCCAGCCCCGACATGTCGCCGATCATCCGGGTGTGAGTCGCGTTATAGAAGACGCCGACCGTCATGAACAGCAGCCCTGAGATGAGTCCGTGTGCGATCATCTGAAAGGTCGCACCGCCGACGCCGTAGACTGTGTAGGCGATGAGGCCCAAGATGACGTATCCCATCGACGAAACGGACGAGTACGCGACGACTCGTTTGAGATCCCGTTGAGCCAACGCGAGGAGCGCGCCGTAGATGATCGAGATCACGGCGATCGAAGCGATCGGGATCGCGAGCATCGCGGCTTGCTCCGGGAGCATCGTGAAGTTGAACCGGAGCAACGCGTAGGTACCCATCTTCAGCAAGACGCCGGCCAAAAGTACGGACGCGGGCGTTGGTGCCTCAACGTGTGCGTCCGGCAGCCACGTGTGGAAGGGAACGATCGGGACCTTCACCGCGAAGCCGACGAACATCGCGAGGAACGCAGCCATCGCGAGCGTGTCTGGAGCGATACCGGCCGCGGGTGTACCGAGATATCCAAGCTGTCCGGCTCGAAGCGCTTGAGCAACTTCGGGCATCCCCGTCGAGGAAACCGCGCCGCCGAGACCGAAGAGAAGCGCGAAGTAGCCGATAAACATCACGAGCGATGCGATGTTCGTATAGATGAAGAACTTGATCGCGGCGTATTTACGGCGCGGGCCACCCCAGATGCCGATCAAGAGATACATCGGGATCAAAACGGCTTCCCAGAAAACGAACCACAACAGGAAGTCCAATGCGGCGAAGACGCCGATGAGGCTAGCTTCGAGCAACAACAGCAGGCCGTAAAACTCGCTTTGACGCTCGTCGATCGGCGTCCACGCGCTCACGATGGCGAGCGTCGTTAACACCGTCGAAAGGACGACGAGCGGCAACGAGATACCATCGAGACCGACGTGGTAGTTCACCGCGTACGGACCGAACTGGAGCCACTCCGAGAACGTCTCGTAGGCGATATCGCCGCCAAGCAAGGCGTTTCCGCTGCCATCGAACGAGAAGTACATGTACAGCGAAACGAGCAGCGGCGGGACCGAAAGCCCGAACGCGAGTTTGTGGGCGTATCGGTCAGGGGAGACGAAAACGATCGCTGCGCCGAGAAGACACGACAGAATGAGCGCTTCGATCAACACTCAGAACCACCCTCCCAGGATCGCGAAGACGACAAGCAGCGTGAGCAAACTCAACACGATGAGTGCCGCGTAGTTCGTGACGACACCGGACTGTAGCCGCCGAATCCGGCTGCCAGAGAAGAGACTCACGCTCGAAACCGCGTTGACAGTGCCATCGATAACGCCCTGATCGAACGTGTCAGCGGCTTTCGAAACCCGTACCGTGAATCCTCGTGCGAACCATACCTGATACTCGTCTTGATAGTAGTTGTGCATAAGAAGGGTCCGTAGACCACCGAGCTTTTCTGTGTGTCGGGTGGGTGATGCGCCGCGATAGAGTCCGTAGGCCGACCCCGCGCCGAGAAGTGCCAATCCGAGTCCGACGCCGGCTCCGAGAAGAACGGTCGTGATTTCGGAGCCGACGTAGGCGGATTGATAACCAGCGTAGTCTGTCAACAGCGCGCTGTAATGGTCGTTGTGCGTCAACAGACCAACGTCTTGGCCGAGATACTCCGAAAGGAACGATACCTGCAAGCTCCCGCCAGAGAGTTTCTCGATCGGCACGAGGTTGATCGCGCCAGCGAGGACGGCTAACACGCCGAGGATCGAGAGCGGAATTTTGACGTTCCAACGGACCCCGTGCGGGTTCTCAGCGGTGTCGCTTCTGGCCTCACCGTGGAAGGTCAAAAGGACCATCCGAATCGTATAAAATCCGGTCAAAAAGACCGCCCCGAGAGCCATCACGTAGGCACCGAAGAGAAGCGAGCTGCCACCCAACGCGTGCACGAGCGTATCGAAGAGCACCTCGTCTTTCGACCAGAAACCGGAGAACGGGAAGATGCCAGCCAGTGCGAGCGATCCCGCGAGGAACGTCAGGTACGTCACTCGCATCTTCTCTTTTAAACCACCCATATCCCACATGTTCTCGTTGTGATGCATCGCGATGATGACCGAGCCGGCACCGAGGAACAGCAGCGCTTTGAATATCGCGTGTGTCGTGAGGTGGAAGAACGCGGCGACGTAGCTGCCGGCACCCAGCGCGAGCATCATATAGCCGTACTGGCTGATCGTCGAGTACGCGAGCACCTGTTTGATCTCGTTTTTCACGAGCGCCATCGTCGCAGCGAACAGCGCGGTGAAGCCGCCGATGAAGGCGATGATCGCGAGCACCGTCGGTAACAGTGCGTAGAAGCCATACATTCGAGCGACGAGGAACACACCGGCGGCCACCATCGTCGCGGCGTGGATCAACGCCGAAACCGGCGTCGGACCTTCCATCGCGTCGGGCAACCACGTGTGGAACGGGAACTGCGCGGATTTACCCAGCACCCCACCCAACACGAGCAATCCGAGAACGGAGAACCACGCTTCCGCCGACAGTCCGAACGTGTTCACGCTCGTTTCACCGGCGAGGACACCCTCCGCAAGCGCCGGGAAGCCGTCGGCACCGGCGAATGAAACAGTGCCGAACGTAACCAAGACACCGACGACACCGATCAGGAAGAAGTAATCTCCAAACCGGGTGACGAGGAACGCCTTTTTCGCCGCGGACGGCGGCGCATCCTCGCTGAACCAGTGGCCGATGAGCAGGTACGAACAGAGGCCGACCAACTCGAAGAAGATGAACGCCATGAGCAGGTTATCGGCGATAACGAACGCGAGCATGCTCGCGGTGAAAAGCCCCAATCCGGCGTAGTATCGGGGGAGCCCCGGTTCGCCTTCGTCGTTCATGTAGCCGAGCGAGAAGACGTGGACTAAAAACGCGATCAGCGAAACGATGACCAACATGGCCGCCGAGAGCTGATCGATCAGAATGCCGAACGTGAGATCGAACGTCGTCTCGGCATCGACGAGCGTATACCACGTCTGATTGTGTGGCTCGCCCGTAAGGAGTAACCACCCGAGCGTGACGAGCGAGAGGCCGAGCGCGCCGGCCGTCGCGAAGATCCCTGCAACCGCCCCCTTTTTCGGCATCCACTGGCCG
>SKKJ01000350.1 GCA_007121575.1 Natronomonas sp. | reverse complement strand
TCTTTGTCCCACAGGACCGGCACCGTCACGCGACCCGTATATTCGGGATCCGCCTCGACGTATGCTTCACGAAGGTAGTCGAATCCGTTGATCGAATCGACGGTACTGCCCGGTTTCTCGGGAGTGAACTGCCAACCGCCCTCGTCGCGATAGGGATCGACCACGTCGACAGAGATGATCTCCTCTAACCCGAGCAGTTTTCGGGTGATAAGCGTCCGGTGTGCCCACGGACACGCGTAGCTGACGTAGAGGTGGTATCGGCCGGCTTCGACATCTTCGGGTGCAACGCGATCTCTAAAGGACGTCGGTTGTCGTTGAAACGAACCGTCCTCGTCCGTTGCCTCGTACTCGCTGACCCACTCCCCGTCGATGAACTGGTGCATACGCAGTTTACTCGCTGGCGACAGATAGCTTCCCGGACGGTGACGTGTCCTTGCCGAATCGGTTCAGAATCGTTATGCTGGACCCTGCGTTATCGATCGATGTGGGCCCGTAGCTCAGCGGACAGAGTGTCAGGTTCCGGACCTGGATGTCGCGGGTTCAAATCCCGTCGGGCTCGTTTCTCGCTTTGCTCGTCACGACACCGACATAGATCGCGAACGCGAAGCGTTCGCTCACTCCCGTCGGACCCAATGGTCTCGATCGGCTTTATTGAACTCCTAATACCTGAGAAGAGTTACCTGCCGAATACAGCGAATTAATTCAGACGGTTTGTCCTATCGTGAGTGAAAGAACTGCTTGCTAACTCTTCCCTCTCGAGCAGTAAGCTTGTACGGCATTACCAGTGTCGTTCCGAGGAGATCGTCACGGTTCGCTCAGAGCAGCTCAACGGCGATGGATTCGAACCAAAATCGGCGCTTCTGGTCGAAGCGAGATTCCCGCAGTTGGATCGGGTTCGGGATCGTTTACCGGTTCAAGGCGAACCTTCGAGGCGATCCTCGCGATGACCAGCATGATCTCCATCATTGCGAATCGCATGCCGATGCAGTGGAGGGGTCCGCCGCCGAACGGAAAGTACGCAAATTTCGGAAGTGACGCTTCGAACTCCTCGGTCCATCGATCTGGTCGAAACTCATCCGGTGACGTGTACCACCGAGGATCCCGGTGGAGTAAGAACTGTGGTGCTGTGACCACCGTACCGCGCGGAATTCGGTAGCCGGCGACCGTGGTGAGCTGTGTAGCCGTTCGATAGATCTTGAACGCGGGTGGATACAGCCGGAGCGACTCCTTCACAATCCGCCGTGTTGCCTGAAGTCGATCGAGAGCGGGCGGCCCGTTCGTTCCGTCGGACCGAACGCTCGAGACCTCGGTCGCGATCTGATCGCTTGCCGCCGGGTGATTCGCGACGAGCTTGCACGTATACGACAACGCGAGCGACGTGGTATCGTACCCAGCTGTGATAAAATTCAACAGGTTATCACGTACTTCAGCGACCGATAGCGTGCTTCCATCCGGACCGGTGGACGTTCTGAGGATGGACAGCAGGTCTTCGGGCTCCTCGTCCGTTTCCACTCGCTCGGCGAGCAACTCATCTACCAGCTGGCGGTACTCCCGTGTTGCCCGGGAGAAGCGCCGCCGTTTGGGTGTCGGAACCCAGTCGGGGATGTGTTTCGTGACGATCCGTTGTGGGCTCGCCAAGTCGTTGATCGCCTCCACGACAGTCACGATGGGGAGTGTATCATCGTGTGCATCCAGGTCGATGTCCAACAACGTCTTCGAAAGGATCCGAAACGTGAGCGCCTCGAACGATCGATTTAGGTCGAGAACGTCGTGATCCTCCCAGTCAGTCATCTCCTCTTGGGCGTACGTCCAAATCGTATCGGTAAACCCACGGAGCTTCTCGACCGTGAACGCCGGGTACATCGTCTGGCGTTGACGGCGCCACTGATCGCCGGTGACCGTAAAAAGGCCTTCCGGGGCAAAATCCAGTCCGGCCTCGGCGAATCCCCATCGTGAAAACCGATCAGACTGGCCGACCAGTACCTCTTCGATCGGGTCTGGGTGGAGCAGCGCGGTGAACGGCGTCCGCCCCACGCGATAGCTCACGACGTCTCCGTAGTCAGCCAACGACTCGTAGAAACCGAAGTGATCTCGGGCGAGGGGAATTACGTTGCCGATCAGCGGTTGGCCGCTCGGTCCGGGCGGAAGCGGTCGATCTTCGGCGTTCATCGGTTTTCCGGTTGCCATGGCTAATCCTCGTTGTCAAATAGCGCACATCGGGACAGTAGACGGTGTTTACCCGTGAATACCGAAGAGCACTGAAGTCGCTACGTTTTGTGAGAAGTTAACAATTGCCACTATCGATATGCATCTACCTCAAGGGAAGAGACAGCTCTGCCGACGAATCACCGGGTACCATCCGAAGCGACGTGAACTGTAGCAGGTTCTCCTTGGAGAGCGTTAGAGCGAACGCGGATCGCAGCCTTACTCGGATGGGAGTTGATACGTTCTGAGCACGGTGCTCGAACCGCCTTCTTCAGACTCCCAGATTAATCGGACCTCTCCACCGGGGACGAATACATCGGCACTGCTTGACTGATTCAGATCAGCCGAGCTGCCCGCTCTGACGGGATCGCTGCTAGAAAACTCGCTCCAGGCTTTATCGTCTTCGAGTCCGGAGCCGACGAACGTTAACCGCTCAGCATCGACGGTGTCGCCACCTTGATGTGTGAATGTGAGGTTCGAAGCGTCGGTCACGTCCCCACTGAAGCTCGCGCTGAACTGCGCGTTCGGAGCGGTTTCTTGGACTTGATCGCCGAGGCCGAGCACGAACGTCCCGATCACGGCCGCCAGAATGACGGTGATCGCGACCATCAAAATGACACCGATCACGGGCGAGACGGCTCGATCATCATCGAATTGGAATAGGTTTTTGAGTTCCATGTTTTCACCCACAGCCGATCTCCGAATAGCAAAACACGATTGGCTGCGTTACTCGTCGTTGAACAAGGGTGGATATAACCAGGCGTTTCAACTCACGGTTCGATTCGAACGCTGAGTCGACACTCACGACCGAAGGGGCGGTACGTTGTTTTCTGACGAAAATGAAGATTGTCCCGCGTAAACCGACAGGGTAATGAAAAACCGGTATCGCTAGTAGCTTCTGTATTACAATAGTTGATCAACGCGAATATACAATTGGGAGTCAGAGCCGAGAAATCGGTCCGACTTCCGAACCCCCCCACCCACCCATCCCTACCATCCACCCCGGAGGATTAGCCAACACCGTACCG
>SKKJ01000347.1 GCA_007121575.1 Natronomonas sp. | reverse complement strand
GAGATTCTGTATGCCGTCGATCAGGGCCTGCTTGCCGAGGCCGACGTCTTCGATATCCTCGAGGCCAAACCCGACGACCTCGAGTTGGTGCTATCGGGAAGTCACACTCGCCCCGAATACCTCATCGATCACGCGGATCTCGTGACGAACGTGCGCAAAGAGAAGCATCCGATCGACGCTGGCCAGCGCGCGCGTAAAGGAACGGAGTACTGACGGCGTTTTTAATCGGTAAAGTACTGACGGGAGACGTCTTTAACCGGTTCGTTCGTCGGCAGGTTCGTCGACAGCATCCGTCGCATCGCCGACGACTTTGTCGGCGACCAGTTCCGAACTCGGGTCCAAACTGACGTACAGCCGCGCACCGATGAAGACGACGATGGGAAGCGCCATCAAAAGGAACGCGACATCGTAGAGCCATAGGTAGCCGTCGAGGAACGGGCTCGCGATACCAACGAATCCACGGTGAGCGACGAGCACAGCTGCAAGGAGTACTAACCAGTAGACGACCGAAGAGACGTTCTCAACGATCTCTCGAGGACCGTCGAGTCCCATTCGAGCAAGCGTGGCGAGCTTCGGTGCCGCGTATACCAACAACCCGACCAGTACTGACGTCGCGATCGCGCCAACGAGCGCGGCGAATGTTATCGGCGTCTGTGGGATTACCCGTTCGACGCCGGGGAGAAGCGTGAGCAGATACAACAGAAAGACGATCCACGCGGCGATCAACAGCAGTTTACTGACCGACCGGACAGACTCGCGGCTCACGGACCGTTGTAGATTGGCTTTGCGTATGTTCATAGCTGCAACCGACAGCACGAGCGGGGACCGAATAAATCGACGAGACGCTCGCGTTGAGTTTAGCCGATTTGAGTCAGATTTAACCGGTTTAGGCCACCAAAACCCGAATTGGCATTCGAAAAACGTACAGCTACTCGCCCGCGACCTTCCGCTCGATGTCTTCGACGACTTCGGGGTTTCGCAGGGTGCTCGTGTTACCCAGCTCGTCACCGTTGGCGATGTCCTCTAGCAGTCGTCGCATGATCTTTCCGGAGCGAGTCTTCGGCAGCTCGGGCGTGAAGATAACGCGTTCTGGACGGGCGATCGGACCGATCGCGTCCTCGACGCCATCGATGATCGCTTGTTCCATCGCTTCTCCCTCCTCGTATCCGTCTTCGAGAATGGCGTAGACGTAGACCGCTTCGCCTTTCAGCTCGTGATCGCCACCCACGGTTGCGGCTTCCGCGACGCCTTCGACGCCGACGACCGCCGATTCGATCTCCATCGTTCCAAGCCGGTGTCCGGAGACGTTGATCACGTCGTCGACGCGACCGAGGATGGTGATGTAGCCGTCCTCGTCGATCTTCGCGCCGTCTTCGGGAAAGTACACCCACTCGTCAGCGTCGGGGTCGGAGTAGGCGGACCAGTACTCGTCGATAAACCGCTCGTCGTTGCGATACAGCGTCCGGAGCATCCCCGGCCACGGTTTATCGACGACCACGTAGCCGGCTTCACCGGGAGCGACCTCCTCACCGGCCTGATCGACGACCTTCGCGCTGATTCCGGGTAGCGGCGGTCCCGCCGAACCGGGTTTCATCTTTCCGATCGCGGGCAGCGTCGTGATCATCATGCCGCCGGTTTCGGTCTGCCACCACGTGTCGACGATCGGACATCCCTCGCCGCCGATGTGTTTGTAGTACCACTTCCACGCTTTCGGGTTGATCGGCTCGCCGACCGTCCCCAGCAGTCGTAAACTCGATAGATCGTGTTTTTCGGGGTACTGACTGCCCCACTTCATGAACGCGCGGATCGCGGTCGGGGCGGTATAGAGTTGCGTGACGCCGTAGGTTTCGACGAGCTCCCAGAGTCGATCCTTCTCGGGGTAGTCGGGCGTCCCTTCGTACATAACGGTCGTCGTACCGAGTGCCAGCGGCCCGTAGACGATGTAGCTGTGTCCCGTGATCCAGCCGATGTCCGCCGCACACCAGTAGGTATCATCGGGTTTGACGTCCAACACCGCATGAGAGGTCCACGAGACGTACGATAGATAGCCGCCGGTGGTGTGTTTAACGCCCTTCGGTTTCCCCGTCGTTCCCGAGGTGTACATGAGAAAGAGCATATCCTCGGCATCGCGGACGACCGGTTCGACGGTCGCGCCCTCCTGTTCGGCGAGCAGGTCGTGATAATCGAACTGTCCATCGCCGAGTTCGTGATCGAGGTCCTCGCCGAGGCGGTCGACGACGACCGTCGTCGTCTCGTGCTCGACATCGGAAAGTCCCTCGTTAGTCTTCGAGAGGTGATCGAGCGGATCGCCGCGGCGGTAGTAGCCGTCGCAAGTGACCAGATATTCGGAGTCGGCGGCGTTCATCCGCGTCGCGAGCGCGTCCGCGGAAAAGCCCGCGAACACCACCGAGTGCGGCGCGCCGATCCGAGCACACGCCAACATCGCGATCGGTAATTCGGGAATCATCGGCATGTACATCGTGACGATGTCGTCCTCTTCGACACCCCGTTCGCGTAACACCGCCGCGAGCTCGTTCACCTCGCGGTGGAGCTCATTATACGTGAACTCGCGTGTTTCGCCCAGTTCGCCCTCCCACTGGATCGCCAGTTCGTCGCCGCGCTCATCGAGGTGTCTGTCGAGACAGTTCGCCGAGGCGTTGAGTTTCCCGTTCGTGAACCATTCATAGAACGGTTCGTCGTCGTCAACGAGCACCTCGTCGTAGTCACTCTCCCACGTGAGAAGGTCGGCTGCTCGCTCCCAACAGTCCGGCCAGTTCTCCTCGAATTCGTCGTAGATCGCGGGATCGGCGACGTTCGCACCCTTGACGAACGACTCGGGCGGTTCGAAAGCGTCCTGTGCTTCGAGCCGGGCTTCCAGTTGTGTTTCTTCCGAATCGGACATGCTGATCTATTCGAGCGTTCCGGGTATAATAATGATTGTTGTATATGATACCCGATAGCACACTAACGAAGCCCGTCAGTTGACGAACAGCAGTGACACCGACGACGAAAGCCGTATGTCACCGCCGTCCCGAGTACCGAATGTGACACGCGCGGAGACACTCCTCGTTGCCGGGACGGCGAGCCACGTTGGAAAATCGACGGTCGTGGCCGGACTGTGTCGATACGCCGCCGATCGAGGAATCGATGTGGCCCCGTTCAAAGCGCAGAACATGTCGAACAACGCGCACGCGGTCGCCGACGCCACGGGCGATGGCTTCGGCGAGCTCGGCG
>SKKJ01000134.1 GCA_007121575.1 Natronomonas sp. | reverse complement strand
GCTCGTGGCGGAGGCGGCACGCAGAGCGAACGCGGACACGCTCGCGTTAGCCACCACCGGCGATGGCGGCCAATCGGCAGCCGCCTACGCCGCTCGTGCCGGGTTGCTCTCTCGATCGTTCGTTCCGACCCGAGCCAACTTCATCACCAAGGCGATGATAAACGTCCACGGCGGCGAGATGCGCGTCGTCGAAGGGCGATACGGCGATGCCAAAGCCGCCTACGAGGAGGCTCGTGAGACGATGCCGGCGGCCGAAAACGAGACGTGGTTCCCTGCTGCACCGTTTGACTCGCCGTTCCGTCACGAAGGCGCAAAGCCGATCTACTACGAGATCGCCGAAGCACTCGAATGGACGGCACCGGACGTCGTCGTCGTCCCCGTCGGACACGGGGCGACACTCACCGGCATCTGGAAAGGCGCTCGCGAGTTCGAGGAGCTGGGGCTCGTCTCGGCCACACCGAGAGTCTATGCGGCTCAACCCGACGGCTGTGCGCCGATCGTCGACGCGATCGAATCCGGCGGCGATCCGGAGCCATGGGAGGTTCCCGACACCGTCGTCGGTAGCCTCGAAGTCCCCGATCCGGAAGGCGGTATTCCAGCCGTCGAGGCAGTTCGGGCGAGCGGTGGCTCCGGGGTCGCGGTCGACGATCAGGACCTTCTCGATAGCACCGTGACGGTCGCCCAACACGAAGGGATAGAGATGGCCGCCGCGGGTGGAAGCGCCGCCGCGGCCGCATGGGAGCTAGCCGACGACGGGACGTTCGATTCGGAGGACACCGTCGTCATCGTCAATCCCGCAAGCGGCAACAAAGACGCGGATATCGTCCGAAGCCGACTGATGAGTCGGGGGATCTGAAGCGGACGCCGACGATCGAGTCCGCGTTACGCAAACGCCGACGATCGTCACGACCGCAAATTTAAGCACGTGGCGCGTGTCGAAACAGATCATGTCAATCGATCAGGTGTCACTCGGAAACACGGGCCTCACCGTGAGCGAACTGTCGTTGGGAACGTGGCGATTCGGCCGTCGGTTGGTCGACGGAACGGAGCGATACGACGAGGAAGGAATCGTCGAAACCGACGAAGAGCGCGCGTACGAACTGCTCGATGCGTACGCGGAGGCGGGCGGAAACTTCATCGACACCGCGGATAAGTACGGTGACGGACGCGCCGAAGAATGGATCGGCAACTGGCTCGAGGGGCGCGACCGCCGCGACTTCGTCATTGCGACGAAGATATACCGGCCCCGTCGGGAGAACGATCCCAACGCACGGGGGCTGAACCGCCGACACCTCCGCAACCAGATAGACACCTGTCTCGATCGGTTGGATACGGACTACATCGATCTGTTGTACTGTCACCGGTACGACGACGACACCCCCGCCGAAGAGTTCATGCGAACGCTGAACGGGCTGGTCGAGTCCGAGAAAGTGAACTATCTCGGAATCTCCTCCGGGAAGCCCGACGCGTGGAAGATCGCGAAAGCGAACGAGATCGCGCGTCGAAACGGGTATGAACCCTTTACCGTCACCCAACCACGATACAGCCTCGTCGACCGGGAGATCGATCCGAACTACCTGCCGATGTGTCGCGACTACGACCTCGGCGTCGTGACGTGGAGTCCGCTCGCGTGGGGATTTCTGACCGGAAAACACCAGCGCGGTGACGTGGGGCACGACGATTCGACGGCCATCGAAGATAGCAGGTTCGCAGAGCGGTATCTGACGGACGAAAATTTCGATGCGCTCGATGTCCTCTTGGAGGTGGCCGAAGAAGTCGATGCGACACCAGCGCAGGTCGCGCTCGCATGGCAATTACACCATCCGGATATCACCGCACCGATCATCGGCGCGAGCACGGTCGAGCAACTCCGGGAGAACCTCGATGCGTCCGCAGTCTCGTTGTCTGACGAACAGTTCGAACGGCTTTCGGAAGCCAAAACCGTCAGTCTCGGGTAAAATCGAGTGCTGAACGCTGGTTGACGGGCGCAAAGAACACAGATCACTAAAGGTAATGGTAACTAAAACACACCTGTCCAATAAATTGTCTTACTAGTTGTCTCACATAATTTTATTTAAGTATGGCTGGTATGTGGTAGTATGTCTGACAGCACATTCACTCAAACGGGGGAATCACTCGGAAGTTCGACGGGGACGACTGAAAGTCCACTTCTCCAAGAGGAGATGGACGACATCTTCAAACAACTGTCCGATCGACACCGTCGCTTAGTGCTCTACCTCCTCAAAGAGGAAGCTATCGAAACGATACATGATATACGGCCGTACGGGGAGTGCAACGAACAACGCACGCTACAGCTTGTTCATACGCACTTGCCGAAGTTAGCGGAATCGGGTCATATCGAGTGGGACCAAGAGACGGGGACGATCTCGAAAGGACCACGATTCGAAGAGATCGAAGCGTTTCTTGAGCTGTTCGAGATCGTTCTCAAAACGTAGCCTACCACCGTCCCGAATCAAAAATAAACCAACAACCGGGGGATGTCGTTTCCAAGTCGAAAGCTCAAAGCATCTGTACTCTTAACTCGGCACATGGTAGGTCAGGACATGGGGCTCTTTCGAACCAGTGTGCCCATTGTCGATGCGGATTATGCCGTCGAAAGCGGTCGGCCGCCGGCAGAAGCGATTATAGAAGCCATCGCAGCGGCGGCGGACATCGATCCGATGGATCTTCCTCCACTGTATCAGTTCGTCGAATTGGAGGCGATCGATGAGTTGTTTCAAAATCACGGGCAAAAGAAGGAGACGAACGCGTTGTTCTGTTTTCAGATGGACCAATGGAACGTCTTCATCAGTTCGGACGGGAAGATCCGGGTCTGTGATGCGACGGAACACGTCGAGCCAGAACCGATTTTCGAAAATCACTCCGCATAGAATTCTTCAACAACGCACCGCCGAAAGCGAAGCGGTATACGGGTACTTAGACGTGCTACGGGTACTTAGACGTGCTACACAATCTCTGTAGAGCGCGAACAGACCTGCAGAGACGGAGAACGTCACGTTTTTTCTCAACGGTGCGAAACGCAGTGTCAATGACGGTCCTCACGACGGTCCTTTTCGGTGTGGTCTTCGGACTCGCACTCGCCGCTCCGCCGGGACCGATGAACGCGATCATCGCCGAGGAGTCCGTCTTGCGGGGGTGGAGTGCGGGATTCAAAGCCGGGCTCGGCGCGATGGTCGCGGACGTGCTCTTTTTCTCGTTGGCGCTCGCCGGCGTCGTCG
>SKKJ01000001.1 GCA_007121575.1 Natronomonas sp. | reverse complement strand
GCCCAGTACTTCGAGCTGATCATCGACACCGACGACAACGAGCCGGAGATCAGCGTCGACCGGACCACGACCTGGGATCGCCCGCACGGGACGCGCATCGAGATCGAGATGGAAGCGAACATGCGCGCCCGTCAGCAGCTCCACGACTACATCAAGCACACCGCGGTCGTCAACCCCCACGCGCGAATCGAACTCAAGGAGCCCCAGGAGCACTTCAAGTTCGAGCGCGCGACCGACCAGCTCCCGGAGGAGACCGAGGAGATCCGTCCACACCCTCACGGCGTCGAACTGGGGACGGTCCTGAAGATGCTCGCGGCGACTGACTCCCACTCCGTCTCGGGGTTCCTGCAGAACGAGTTCACCCGGGTCGGCAAGAAGACCGCGGAGTCGGTCATCGACGCGCCGCTCGGAAGTCCGAATCGGTCGTCACACTCGAGGCAGACGACGTCGTTGCCAGTCCGGACGAGTTCTCCATCACAGCGACAGGTTCCGACGGGCGTGCCGGCGTCCGTGGCGTCGTGGTCGGCGACGGTGAGTTCGCCCACGGCCTCGATTCGAAGCGTCTCGTCGCCGTCGCTCGCGACCAGCCAGAGCGGTTCGTGCGTCACGGAGAGGTTTTCGGGACGGGTTAACCACGCGACTGGTTGGTAGCCGTCGATATCGTGCACGAGAACAGTGTTATCGGGTTTAATAATGACGAGGATTCGGCCGCGAACGGTCCGCTCGCGACGGCCGTCGACGCGGACGAGACAATCGCCGGTCATGGTTCGGATCGACATGCGCCGTCTGGTCGCGTGCCGGTATTTAAATCCGAGGGCGTTTCGCCCGAACCGGCTGTCCGAACGTGAATCGGGGCGGGAAGCGAGCGATCCGACGGGTTTCGACGGATCGTGTGACCGTTGTCGAACCGGTCCGAGAGGTGACTCAAGGCGGGCGAGTTCGGAGCGTCGATACACAGTTATGTACCTACACGACCGCATACCGTGTATGCCCCAAGCCAGACTTCGTGTCGATCTTCCGGAAGGTCCGTGGATCGCGGACGTCTCCAGGAGGTATCCGGACGCCGTATTCAAGGTTCTCACGGCGCTTCCGGAGGACGGACGAGGTGTTGGATTGCTCCAATTTCGATCGGATTCGATCGGTCCGATACTGGATGAGATACGCGCTCACGACTCGATCGAGGAGCTCACGATCATTCAACAGAGCGAGGCGACGGTGACGATTCAGATCGTGACCACACAGCCGATGATACTGCTCGCGGCGAAACGTTCGGGCATCCCGATCGAAATGCCGGTCGAGATCCGAGACGGCACGGCGACGGTCGACGTCTCGGCGGGACACGATCGGCTCTCGAAGCTCGGCGAGCAGTTCTCGGCGATGGGTATCGACTTCGATATCGAGTACATCCAACAGCGCCTCCATCCTGATCAACTGTTGACCGAGAGACAGCGAGAGCTGCTCGAAAAAGCCGTTTCGATGGGATACTACGACACACCCCGACGATGTACGCTCACCGAGCTCGCAGAAGAGATCGGCCTCGCGAAATCGACGTGCAGCGAAACGCTTCACCGCGCCGAGGAGGTTGTCATCAAGAAGTTCGGTGAAGAGTGGTTACCGCAGGCGGAGCTCGATTTCGAATCGGACACCTAAATAGACGACTCCGTCGGTAAAACACGAAGTGACCCGAGAATCTGACGGAGAGGTCGGTTGCCCGAACATGTTCGGGAGAAAATATCGGAACGTCGCTGTCGGACGTACCGTGTATGCGAAGGTTCACTGCGACGTTGATCGTGGCGGCACTCTCGGCGTATCTACTCGTCGTCCTCGGCGCGATGACGGCGGCGACCGGGTTGCGCCCGATAGCGGCTGGGCATTACGGAGCGGCGGGGGTCGTCTGGCTGCTCGTGTTCATCGTCGCGCTCCGTTCGTGGGTCGGCGATCACGACCGTCGAGTGCGGTTCGGATCGGCGCTCGCGTTCGTCGTGTTTCCGGGACAGGCACTGCTCGGGGCGGCGACACTGCGAAACATCTCCGTTCTCGGCGAGCAAGCACACCTCCTCGGTGGATTGGTGGTGTTCGGCCTCTTGCTCATCACGCTCGTTTGGCATCTCGATAGAGAGGTCGGCGTGAATTCGACCCGACAGCCAGCGCGTGATTCGGTCGCAACCCCAGTGGAATCGGGCGAAATCACGTTCGAAGATGCATCAGCGGCCGCGAATCCGGACACGAACGGTCCGTCGACGCGTGGAGAACAATCCACGACTCGATCGGGATCGATCGCGCGCGCCATCGTCGATCGCGCCCGTCCGTACGTCCAGCTGACGAAACCGCGCCTGATGTGGCTGTTGTGTCTTCTCGCGCTGGCCGGCATGGCGCTGGCGTCGATTACGGGTGCAGTTCTCGACGGCGTCACCGTCGTCGCAACGATCGCCGGTGGAACGCTCGCGATCGGCGCAGCCGGGACGTTCAATCACGTCTATGAACGGGAGCGCGACCGGAAGATGAGCCGGACGTCGGATCGGCCGCTCGTCTCGGAAACCGTCGGCCCGATCCGTGCGCTCGCGTTCGGTTTGGCCCTGTTCGTCGTCTCGATGGCGATACTGTTACTGTTGGTAAACCCACTGACCGCCGCACTGACCGCGTTCGCGGCGTTTTATTACGCGGTCATTTACACGGTCATTCTGAAGCCGTCGACGACGTGGAACACCGTGTTGGGCGGCGGCGCTGGGGCGTTGCCCGCCGTCATCGGTTGGGCGGCCATAACCGGGACGATCGGCCTTCCCGCCCTCTTGCTCGCGGCGGTCGTCTTCTGTTGGACCCCCGCGCACTTTTATAACCTCGCGATCGCCTGCCGAGAGGATTATGACGAAGCGGGGTATCCGATGCTTCCGGTTATCAAGGGGGTCGCTCTCGCCCGGCGACGAATCCTCTATTGGCTCGGCGCGACGCTTTTGCTCACGGGGGCGCTCGGCACGTTCGCCGGGTTCACGTGGATATACGCGATTATCTCCGCCGTCGCCGGGCTCTGGTTCGTCTGGGCCGTCGCCGAGCAGTATTACAAGGATACGGACCGAGCCGCGTACCGAAGCTTCCACGCATCGAACGCCTACCTCGGCGCGATATTGGTCGCGATACTCTTAGAGGCGGTCATCGCCTGAGTACCGATGACGAAACACTCGCGTTCGCGATCCGGCCGAAGCACTCGCGCAGTCGGCGTCATCGTGCTCGGTGACCTACTCGCCAT
>SKKJ01000040.1 GCA_007121575.1 Natronomonas sp. | reverse complement strand
GGCTCGATACGGTCGGACTGCTCAACGTCCAGTTGGCCGTCCGCGACGGGACGGTGTACGTGTTGGAGGCCAACCCCCGTTCATCGCGCACAGTGCCGTTCGTCTCGAAAGCGACCGGCGTTCCGATCGGCAAGCTCGCGGCGAAGGTCATGGCCGGACAGTCCCTCGAGGAACTTCGCGCACATGAGCAGATACCTGAGCACGTGTCGGTCAAAGAAGTCGTGCTTCCGTTCGACCGCTTGCCGAACTCCGATCCGAGGCTCGGCCCGGAGATGAAATCGACCGGCGAAGTGATGGGGACGGCTCGGTCGTTCGGCAAAGCATATCTGAAAGCGCAGTCGGCGACCAACAAACACATCCCAACGGAAGGTACCGCGATCGTCGACCTCGAGACGTTGCGCGGGATGTCTCAGAAGAACGAAGACATCACAGATGTGTGGGACAACGCGGAGCGACATTTCGATGTCCGAGCGAAAGACGAGTTCGAAGACCTCATCGACGCGCTTCGAAGCGGCGAAATCGACGTGATATTCTCCCGCGACCGCGACGTTCTCGAAGTCGCCGTCGAAGAGGGTATTACGTACTTCTCGACGGTCCCGAGCTCTCGGGCCGCGCTCGAAGCGATCGAGACCGTCGACGAACCGCTCGATGTGATGGCGCTTTCAGAACGGCCGACGGAACGCCGTAACTGGGGCGAATAAGCAACGGCGGGACCGAAACGGTCCGGCTTTCTTAACGACAGAGCAAAGTCACAGGTTCCTCGGTAGTCGGATGGTTCACTCGAGAAGCGAAATAATTTCACACGAGAGAACGGTCACGTCGTCTTGGTTTTTCACGTCCATTTCGTACCGGACGGTTCCGTTTCCGGGACCGGTGTGTCGTTCGCGGGCCTCTATTACCTCCATCTCGACTCGTATCGTATCGCCGATATACGCCGGATTTCGAAAGCGAAGTGCATCGATGCCGTAAAACGCGACGACCGCGTTTCGCTCCTCGATCGTTCGGGTCTGCCAGACGAGTCCGGTCGCCGCACTCAACACGAACATCCCGTGGACGATCCGGCCACCGAACATCGAATCGACCATTCGCTCGTCGTCGGTGTGGATATGATTGAAGTCACCGGAGACGCCCGCAAAGTTCATCACGTCGGCTTCGGTGATCGTTCGCCCCTGTGTGACGTAGGAATCACCCACCTCGATCCGGTGAAAGACACCCTCTTCGGTCGTGTTCTCGTTTCGACGCACCGTTTCGTCGCCGTCTGCGGATTCAGTAGTATCGTTATCGGTCATTCTCTGAAGAGTCGATAGCTCGTGCCACCGGTGGCAACGGTTTTTCTCTCACCGTCCTCAAGCGTCGTCGCTTCGCACTCAGTGTAACCCATCGTGCCTCCAGCGTGGACGACGGTCGCCTCGACCGAGAGATCACCACGGACTGCTCGGACGTAGCGAACGTCGAGGTCGGTCGTCGTGAGCTGTGCGGAAACCGGATCGTCGAACGTCGAGCGAAGGGCGAACGCAGAGGCGGTATCCATCGCCGTCGCCGTCACGCCGCCGTGGGCCGCCCCCGATTCGAGGTTCGCGAACTTCTCGTCGAAGGGGACTTCGAAGACGACTCGACCGGGTTCGATGGTCGCGAACTCGAAGTTCAACCACGCGAAGAGCCCGTGATCTTCGAGTTCCCTCGAAAGCCGCTCGATCGCGACCGCCGGGAGTTCATCCGAGCCAGCCATTACTCGCCCTCGAATACCGGGTCACGTTTTTCCATGAACGCAGCGGTCCCTTCCGTCGCATCCTCCGTCGTGAGCAACAGCGCGAACGCCTGTGTTTCGAGCTCTAATCCCGCCGAGAGATCCTGATCGACTCCTTCGTTCATCACTCGTTTCGCCTTTTTCAGCGCGACGGGCGGGCCCGAAACGAGATCCGAGAGGAACTCTTCGACTGTCGATTCGAATTTCGAGCGCGGGACCGAGCGGTTGATCAATCCCCACTGTTCGGCGCGATCTGCATCGATTCGTTCGCCGCGGAAGATAAGCTCTTTCGCACGGGCTTCCGGAAGCATCCGGACCGCTCGTTGAGTGCCGCCACCACCCGGAATCAGTCCGAGGTTGATCTCCGGAAAACCGAACTCCGATTCTTCGGTCGCGATTCGAAGATCGCAGGCCAACGCGAGTTCGAAGCCCCCACCGAGACAGTACCCATCGATCTTCGCGAGCGTCGGACGGGGGTATTCATCCACCACGCGGTATAGCTCCGTGACGTCCACGTCGTGCGGTTCGAATCCGGAGAACCCGGTGATATCGGCTCCGGCCGAAAACGCTCGATCGCCAGCACCCTCGAAAAGAACCGTCCTGACCGAATCGACGTCGGTCGTCTCCAACGCGTGAATCACCTCGTCTTTTAGCTCTTCACTGAGGGCGTTCAGCCGTTCAGGTCGATCGAGTTCGATTCGTAATAAGCCATCGTCACGGTGTTCGACGTTGATCGCGGCGTATTCCCGGTTCGAATCATCGTACTCGTAGAATCCGGCCCCGGCATCTTCACCGGTGCGACCGTCGTCGACGAGTGAGCGAAGATACCGCGCGGGTTCGTATCGATCCGCACCCGTCGACTCGTGCAGTGACTCGAGTTTCGAAAGGATCGTCTCGAGACCGAGTTTGTCGGCGCGTCGACACGGTCCCTCCGGGAAGCCCGCGCCGAGACGAAGTCCGGTGTCGATCGCCTCGGGCGTCGCCACATCGTCGCCGATAAGTCTGGCCGCTTCATTTACGATCCGCGCCTCGATACGGAGCCAATCGAACGATTCAGAGACGTCTTCGGGACCGTAATCCGCGCCGTCGCCACCGTCGTACTCGTAGTATCCTTTCCCGGTTTTCCGTCCCAGATCACCGGATTGAACCTGGGTTTCAACGATCGGCGGGATCGGCCGACCGGCTTCTTTTCGAACGCGATACCCGATATCGATACCGGTCAGATCGCTCAACTCGAACGGCCCCATCGGGTATCCACGTTCATGAACCATCGTCGCGTCGGCTTCGCGTATTTCGGCTTCACCTTCGCTGACCATCCATGCGGTTTCATCGCCGAACGGACCGAGTACGCTGTTGACGACGAACCCGCGGACGTCCTTTCTGACGTAAATCGGCGTTTTATCGATCGATTCGACGAACTGGTATGCGGTTTCGGCCGTCCGATCCGCCGTTCGTTCACCGTAGATCACTTCCACGAGATCCATCTTCACGGGCGGATTG
>SKKJ01000329.1 GCA_007121575.1 Natronomonas sp. | reverse complement strand
TGTGGGTGCGCGATTCATACCCCATCCGTAGGAGCATGAGCGTGGTTCCGTTCGCGCCGACTTTATCGAGGAGATCAGCCTCCATGAGACACCGCGTCTCCAGCGGCACATCCTCGAGGTCACCCTCATAGGAGTGCTCTTCGACGGCTGAACAGACCTGCTCGATGAACGACTCGGGATAGTCGGTGCGCGATCGAAGGTACTCGCGGGCAACCCGAGCACCAGCGTCGGCGTGAACGTCCTGATCGGCTTCCAGTTTGGCGACATCGTGAAAGAGGGCGGCGACTCGTGTGACATCGACGTTTGCGCCCTCCCGACGCGCGATCTCGGACGCGAGTCTTGCAACGTTGAGGATGTGGTTGTACCGATACTCCGCGGAGTGCCACGGATACCACCGCATGCGTCCACCCTCCGTTTCGCTTTCGACGCTCGCGGTGAGATAATCATGGACGAATTGCTTCATTTCCTCGAACTCCGCGTCCGATACCGGTGATTCTCTTATTTCGACACCCATGTATTCACCCCCAATGTTTCAAAAACGTACGTGATGTCCATCTTACGGATAAAAAGGATGGTTCGACCCTTTAGGTTTACGACACCGTTCGCGAGATGGTTAAACGGAAAAACAGCGTGAACCGACGTTTCTCCGGTCGAAAATACCGTCAATAAAAGATGAGAAAGCCGAGAATCACTCGATTGATATTAATACTAGTTCGATCTTCGCTGGTTTCATTGGTCGTTTTTGTGTTGCAGTTAGTTTCCGTTGTTCCCATCTCCGTTCGAATTACCATTCTCGTTGTTCCCGCTCGAATTACCGTCTCCGTTGTTCCCATCTCCGTTCGCAGTAGCAGCGTCACTGCTGCCGGTATCGCTTTTGCGCTCGGCATCGTCGCTCGCCCCAGTTGTTCGCTCGTGTCCGCTCACACCGTTCGGGCCGGCGTGATCCGGCGCGTTCCCGGGGTTGTTATCGGTAACCCACGAAGCGATTGCGTGACCGGTATGGGAATCATTATCCAGCGTCGCCTTGAACTGCTGAAGCTGTTGGCCGAACGGCAGCTCATCATCGATCGCATCGATTCCCGCAAGCGTGGCGACAACGGTCTCTTCAGCGCCGTTGTAGCTCGCGGTGATCGCTACGTCGACCGTTTCATCAGGTGCGGGAAGTTCGACCGTTCCGTTCTCATCGGTTTCGTACGATCCAGTGCCGCCGTGGGTGGTGTTCTCGGCATCGACGAGTTCGACCTCGACACTCACGTTTTCGGCCGCCTCACCATCGGCTAGCACAGAAACCGTCACCGGAAGACCCGGTCCGTCCTGAGCAACGCTCACGGTGAGCTCAGGTGCGGCTTCGAGCGTCGTATCGGTAGCAGCAGATGCGCCATCACGTTCCGCACGGACAGTCACGTTGATCGTTTCCGTGGGAGCGGGTAGCTCGACCGTTCCGTTCGCATCGGTATGGTACTCACCGGCACCGTCGTACGTCACGTTCTCATCAGCTGACTCGACAGTGACGGCCGCGTCCTCGACCGGTTCACCGTCGGCTGTGACGGTTACGGTCGCTGGATAACCAGTTTCCTGGGCGACATCGATTGCCAACTTCGGGGTAGCTTCGAGCGTAGTCTCCGCTGAAACCGTCTCGTTGTCGACCGTCGCGGTGACGACAACCCCAACGGATTCCGCAGGTGTTGGCAACTCGACCGTCCCGTTCTCGTCGGTCGTGTATACCCCGGTTCCATTGTACGCTGGTTGCTCGTCATCTGCCAGTTCAACGGTGACCGTCGTGTTTGTAACCGGTTCGCTGTTCGCGTCCGTGACCGTGACCGTCGCCGGTGTGCCCGGTTCCTGGTCGATTTCGATCGACGGTGCGTCCGCGGCTGCGACCGCAGACACGCCAAACGCGACGGACAATGCCACAATCGCAATCAGTATATTTCGTTGCACACCGTCTCGATCACAAGGGGCTTATTTAGAACAAGAACGCCGTTCAGACCGTTCATATCCACGGAAAACCGTTTAGAATCGTTTTCGCATATATCGTTTGTGGCCGGACTCGGACAACGGTCGGACCACCGCACTCAACGAGAAGTCACGAACGATCTGTTGGCCTCGATCGGATGTACTCGAGCGTCTCACAGACCAGCACGGTTTTCCCCTCGGTCGTGACGACTTCATCGCGGAACGTGACGATCCCGCCGGGCGCTTTCTCGCGTTTGTCGATCACCTCTCGGTGAACCGAGATCGTCTCACCGATGTAGGTCGCCTCTGGGATCCGCATCGAATCGAGGCCGTAATAACAGATGTTCGACGCTTCGCTGCGAAAATCGCTCGTGATGAGTCCTTCCATCATCGAATACGTCAACGGCGCATGGACGGGGCGGCCGCCGAACTCGGTCTCGGCCGCGAAATCGGCGTTCATCTGCAGTTCGTTCATATCGCCGGTGTTGCCAGCGTGGGTTACGAGATGCGTCTCGGTTATCGTCCGGCCTCTCGTCTGAAAGGTGTCACCCACTGAAAGCTCGTCGTAATACTGTGTCTCTCCCGACATCACCGTGAAGTACGGTAGCGGCTCAAATAAAGGGAGGTGTGGAAGGTGAGAATCAAGGGCAGTGGAGAGGGTGAGAATACAGCGAAGTGCCAAGACTTACGAGATGAACTCGATCGTAAGCGGGTACTCGTACACCTCGTCGTTGCTCGTTTTAACGATCGCAACGCAGACCAAGATGACCCACGCGAGCGCGACGATCGGAACGAGTACCAACCCGATAACGAGGACGATAGAGATCGCAGCGGCGATCAGCAAAATCGTCCACGTGATCTGGAAGTTGATCGCCTGTTTCCCGTTCGCATCGACGAACGGACTCTCCTCTTTTTTCAGCGCCCAGATTATCAGCGGCGCGATGATGTTCCCGAACGGGACAACGAGGCCGACGAACGCCGTCGCATGCACGAGGATGCCCCACGTTCGGTCGTGACTGCTCACCTCATCGTCGATACTCGATTCGGTTTCTAGGTCGGTATCCGATTCGGTATCGGGTTCCGTATCCGGATCGAGATCCGTCGTCTCAGGAGCGCTATCTTCAGGACCAGATTCAGTTGGCATATCTATGTTACTCCGTTGAGCACATATATACCCAGTCAGATAAACACAACGTATCGTTCGAAAAGAGACACGAGACGATTCGAGATTCCGCATTCGATACACTATTGCCGATCCGTGAAAAACGCAGAGAACCAATGGAGCGTCGTCCGGAGAACGAATATTTGACCCGAAGATACGCCGGTC
>SKKJ01000090.1 GCA_007121575.1 Natronomonas sp. | reverse complement strand
TGTGGCACGGCGAATTGCCCACCCGCGAGGAACTGGCCGAATTCAGCGAAACGATGGCGAGCGAGCGAGCGCTTTCAGAGTCGACCCACCGGCTGATCGAAGACCTTGCCGAGGCTGACGAAGAGCCGATGGCCGCCGTCCGAACCGTCGTCTCGAGCCTCTCGGCGCACGACCTCGACGCCGACCCCGACGTCGATCCCACCGACGTCGAAGCGAACCTCCGGAAAGGCCGCCGCATCACCGCGCGAATCCCGACCGCGCTCGCCGCCTTCACACGCCTGCGCAACGGCAACGAACCCGTTGAGCCGCGCGAAGACCTCTCGCACGCCGGCAACTTCCTCTATATGCTCAACGACGCAGAGCCAGACGACGTGCTGGTCGACACCTTCGATATGGCGCTGATCTTACACGCTGATCACGGGTTGAACGCCTCGACCTTCGCGGCGATGGTGACCGCCTCGACGCTGTCGGATCTGCACGCCTCGGTCACCTCCGCCGTGGGCGCGCTCTCGGGCAGTTTACACGGCGGGGCGAACCAGGACGTGATGGAGATGCTCAAAGAAGTCGACGAATCGGGCAAAGAGCCCCAAGCGTGGGTCGAAGACGCGATCGAAGAGGGGCGGCGAATCCCCGGCTTCGGCCACCGCGTCTATAACGTGAAAGACCCGCGAGCGTACATTTTGAGCGAGCACTCGAAGGCGCTGAGCGAGGCGGGCGAGCCCAAATGGTACGAGTACTCGACGACGATCGAAAACTACGTGGTCGAAGAGAAGGGGATCGCGCCGAACGTGGACTTTTACTCGGCGTCGATGTACTATCAGATGGGGATTCCGATCGACATTTATACGCCGATATTCGTGATGAGCCGGGTGGGTGGATGGATCGCGCACGTGCTCGAACAGTACGAGGACAACCGATTGATCCGGCCGCGAGCGCGCTACGTCGGTGAACGCGATCGGACGGTGCCGCCGATCGACGAACGATAGAGAAGACCCGGGAACGACAGCGGGGCAAATCCCTTACTCGGGCGGAACGATGTTCGGAATCGGATAGGTACCTCCATTGGCGTGCAGGACCTGTCCCGTCACGAACGAGGCGTCCTCCGAGGCGAGGAAACAACACGCGGTCGCCATCTCTTCGACGGTGCCGATTCGACGGAGCGGAGTGGCATCGATCAGGCGCTCTTTGGTCCGCATCCACGCCTCGGTCTCTTCTCGGCCCGTATCGATCAGTCCCGGCGAGAGGCCGTTGACCCGAATCCCGTCCGGACCGAGCTCGGTCGCCAACTGCCTCGTGAGCCCTTCGATACCCATCTTCGAGCCGTACGAGTGGACGTGCCCGGGGCGTCCGAGATACACCATCGCACCGAGGAGGTTGACGATCGAACCGCCGCCGTTGTCGATCATGTCCGGAACGACCGCCTGTGTCGTCAAAAAGAGCCCGCGGAAGTTCACGTTCTGGGCCCGTTCGACGTCTTCGAGTTCGACATCCAGAAACGGCTTCTCGGGGCGAACCGTCGCGTTGTTGACGAGGATATCGATCGGTCCGAGTTCGCCTCGGATATCGGCGACCATCGTTTCGATCTCGTCCGGTTCCGTGAGATCGGCGAGCGCGACCGCCGCCTCGCCGCCGGCCGCTTCGACTCGACTCGCCGTCTCGTTGCAGCCGTCGAGATCGCTTCTGGCGGAGATTCCCACGTTCGCCCCCCGCTCGGCCAGTTCGGTCGCGATCGCCCGTCCGATATTTCGGCTCGCACCGGTCACAAGCGCCGTTTTACCATCGAATTCCATGTTGAGTCTGCGCGTGCATTCATAATCAACGTTCACGTTGGGTACGAACGTGGCGCACGCCGATCGAGAAGCGAGGACGTCCGATCAGCCAGCACGAGTAGCTATATGTGGCTGCCTCGGGTACCGTGGAGTATGCTACCAACGCAGGAGTCGTTCGAGTTCGATTACTACGGCCGCGATATCGTGTACGGACGAGAATGCATCGGAGCGCTCGAATCGTATCTCGAAGAGCGAGGCCTCGAAAGCGCGCTCATCGTCTGCGGTTCGAACGTCGGCGCGAACGACGAACTGATGGGCCCGCTGGAGACGGGATTGGGCGAACGTCTGGGCGGCGTCTTCGACGAGACGACGCCGGAAAAGCGGATCGAGACGGTCTACGATGGGATCGATGCGATGGACGCCGCCGACGCGGACGTGCTCGTCGGCGTCGGTGGGGGGAGCAGCCTCGACATCGCGCGGCAGATGAGCGCGTTCGACGCCGATGGCCGGTCGCTCGAAGACGTCTTGGATGCGGCCCGCGACGAGCGTTTCGAGTCACCAACAGCGGACGCTGAAACGTCCGTCATCGTCGTTCCGACGACGTTCGCCGGTGCGGACATCTCCTCGGGCGGGGCGATGAAAATCCTCTCAGCCGAGGAGTCGCCGACGGGGCAGACGTTCACCGGCGGCGGATCTGTCGATCCGATCGGTATGTTCTACGATCCGGATCTCTTCGAGACGACGCCGATGGGTGCGATTGCCGGGTCGGCGATGAACGGGTTCAACAAGGGGCTCGAACGGATCTACTCGAATCGGTCGACGCCGATTACCGACGCGACGGCGATCCGCGGCGTTCGAATGATGCAGCGGGGATTAGCGAATCTCACGGACGGTCCGAAAGCGATGGAGCGAGCCGTAATCGGCCTCATTCTCGTCCAGTTCGTCCGCCGGATGTCGGTGATTCACGCGTTCGCTCACGGGTACACGAGACGATACCCCGTACAGCAAGGAGAGATCCACGGCATACTCGCACCGCACGTGTTGCGATATATATTCGACCGCGTCGACGGTCGGCGAACGGTCGTCGCCGAAGCGTTCGGAATCGATCCGAAACCGCTGTCGGACGATGAAATCGCCGAAGCGATCATCGAGGCGGTCGAGGGCGTTCGTGATTCGCTCGACTTGCCGACACGGCTCCGAGAGCTTGAACCGATTCCGGACGACGACTTCGGACCGACCGCGGAGTACATCCACATGGACGATCCGCCGCTAGGACAGGGGCCTGAAGCGCTGAATCCGACAGTCGAAGAGATCGAAGCGGTGCTCCGCGAGGCGTGGTGAGAAACGAAAACCGACGCTATCGGTACTGAGAGGAGAGATGCTCCCGGTAGAGCCGGAGTTGCCGATCGAGTTCGGCCGGTTGTGTCGCCATCGGATGTAAGATCACCTCGTCGAAGCCGAGCCGATCGTACTCGGCGAGCGTTTCTTTTATCTCGTCGATCGTTCCCAGCAGCCAGTTTTCGCT
>SKKJ01000242.1 GCA_007121575.1 Natronomonas sp. | reverse complement strand
TGTCGCCACGCTGGCGACACCACAGAACCCACACCCGAAGGATGTCAAAGCCAACAACCGTTCCCGAAGAAACGACCGATGAATCGCCCACTCGCCCAGTCACGACCGGTGCTGATGCCGCCGTCGCAGCGCTCGAAGCCGCGAACGTCGAACACGTGTTCGGCCTGCAAGGCGGAGCGATTATGCCCGTTTACGACTCTCTGTATCATTCCGATATCCAGCACGTCACGATGGCTCACGAACAGGGCGCATCCCACGCCGCCGACGCATACGGCGTGGTCTCGGGTAATCCCGGCGTCTGTCTGGCCACGTCCGGCCCCGGTGCAACCAACCTCGTAACCGGGCTGGCCGATGCGGATATGGATTCTGATCCGGTGCTCGCGTTGACCGGACAGGTTTCGACGGAATTCCTCGGTCGGGACGCGTTCCAAGAGGCGGACACCACCGGTGTCACGATGCCGGTAACGAAGACGAACTACGTGACGACTGATCCCGATACGGTCGGGGATATCGTTGGCGAAGCGTTCGCGCTCGCTCGAGACGGGCGCCCGGGTCCGACGCTGGTCGATCTCCCGAAAAACATCACGAAAAGCGAGACTGATCGCGCTCCCGGTGAACCGAAACTCCCCGACGAGTTCGATGTACCCGATGCCGCGGACGGCGCTCGGGTCTCGGAAGCTGCGGAAGCGCTTTCGAACGCCGAACGTCCCGCGATCCTCTCGGGCGGCGGCGTGATCAAAGCCGAAGCGTGGGAGCAACTCCGAACGTTCGCGACCGAGTATCAGATCCCCGTCGTGACGACCATGCCCGGTATCGGGTCGTTCCCCGAAGACCACGATCTCGCGATGGAGGTTGCCGGAATGCACGGCACCGGATATGCGAACATGACGCTCCAACACTGTGACGTAATGCTCGCGGTCGGAACACGGTTTGACGACCGACTCACGGGCGGTGTCGAAACGTTTGCTCCCGACGCTGAGATCATCCACGTCGATATCGATCCGGCAGAGATCTCGAAAATCATCCATGCGAATTACCCGCTTGTCGGAGACGCCGGTACGGTGTTAGAGCAACTGTACGACGCGATGGCTCGTGCTCCTGACGCAGCCGAATGGCGAGCACAATGCGATCAGTGGAAAGATGAGTATCCGCTGGAGTACTCCGTTTCGGAGGACGATCCGGTCAAACCGCAGTTTCTCGTTGAGGCGATGGATGAGTTGACGCCTGATGAGACGATCGTTACGACCGGTGTCGGCCAACACCAGATGTGGGCGATGCAGTATTGGACGTATCGATACCCTCGAACGTGGGTCTCCTCACACGGGTTGGGGACGATGGGATACGGCCTGCCGGCCGCAATCGGCGCGAAACTCGCCGCTGACGATGATCAACCGGTCGTCTGCTTCGACGGTGACGGCTCCTTTTTGATGACGCTTCAAGAGTTAGCCGTCGCGGTCCGAGAAGAGCTTGATATCACCCTTATCGTACTCAACAACGCCGCTGTCGGGATGGTTCGACAGTGGCAAGACGCGTTCTTCGAAGGCCGCCGAATGGCTTCGGAGTATCCGTGGGTTCCCGGATTCGATGTCATCGCCGAGGGATTCGGTGCCCGTGGATTCCGGATCGAAACGTACGATGACATCGATGAGACGCTTCGTGCCGCCTACGAGTACGATGGCCCTTCGGTCGTCGATGCGCACGTTGATCCCGAAGAGGACGTCTATCCGATCGTCCCGAGCGGCGGTGACAACACCAAGTTCGCGATGAACGAAGCACAACTGGAGGAACTATGAGCGGCGACATGGAAAGTCCGGGACCGCACGAACGCGCCCAACCGGACGGCCGACGAAACCCGGATGGAACTCGGATGGACGCGACGGACGCCGCTCCTGAACGGACGGACCAACGCGTGGTGCTGTCCGCACTCGTGATCAACGAACCCGGTGTGACCGCAAAGGTAACCGGACTATTCGCTCGTCGACAGATCAACATCGAACGGATCGTGGGCGAGCCGATCGGTGATGGCACGCGTTCTCGGATCACGTTCGTCGTCGAGCCGCCACACCCTGGCATCGAGCAGGTGAGAAACCAACTGCAAAAACTCCTTCCCGTTCTCTCGGTTGAGGAATTCGATATCGAGGCCGCGAAACAGTTGACCGCGGCTATCGACGAGTAATTCGCTGATTTCTAACTTGTTGTCAAGCTTCTCGAGCAGTAGCGCTCGCTTCCCGTCGTCTATGGCTTTCGTAATTCAACCCATTTCATATCGCGACTATCGGTTTATGAATTGCTCAACCGCTTCGAACGTATCTTCCACTAACGCCGCTTTGAGCGCCGTTTCGTCGACATCTGGCGCATTACTGGGGTATTTTCGATGGAAATGCCCGAGTACGTTCTCGATATCTCTGCGCAGAAGTTCTTCGCTGTTTTCGTGATCGGTCGGGACGGCTTGTGGCCAATCGAATATCGTCACGCCGTCAGTCGCGATGAACACATTGTACTCGCTCATGTCTGCGTGTACGTAGCCCGCCCGGTAGGCTGCAGCCATCTCATTCAACACGAGATCGAGCACACCGATCACTTGATTCGGCTCAAGCTTCGCTCGCGAGAGCTCTACGCCGTCGATTCGTTCCATAACGATCGCATGGCGGTTCTGATCAACCGGCCGTGGGACTGAAACGTCTGGATACAGGGTTTCGAGCACTTCGTACTCCCGTTCGGCTGCTTTTCGCGCGGTATAGAGCCACGACCGATGCCTGTTATTTGCCGTGTACTCTCGCTCTTTTTGGACCTCTCGGAAGTTCGTATATCCTTCTCGGTGATATTTGAGCGCGAGCGGCTGAAACGAACGAGCTTCGTACACATCGCTTTCTTTTCCGACACCAAGCGGTCCGCCGACATCCACGATCGTTTCACGTTCAGCAAACGTCCGCAGTGCGAGCGCGTCGTAGCCTTCGAACGTGAGGCGGTAGCCGGTGTATTGGATCGTTTTCCGCTCGAGGAGCTCTCGGTCCATGCATCGGTCGATCCGATAGACGATATCACCCGGGTCGAGTCGAGAAAACTCCGGGAGCTTCTCTTCGGCGACCCACCGCGAAAAGCGCATTCCGTGGTCGATCCCCGACAACAGATGAAAATCTTCGTCCTCCAACTCGGCCATCCGCGTGGCGACGTTCTGTACCATCTCACTGGCTGTAGTGGCCCCATAGCCAAAAGCGCCCCGTGTGCCGACGAATCGTGAATAAACGATATATTGCGATATATAATCCGATTCTGTTGCTACTCACTTTTACCGTTTGCTGTCCG
>SKKJ01000182.1 GCA_007121575.1 Natronomonas sp. | reverse complement strand
GGGATTTGAACCCGCGTCACGACCGTGACAGGGTCGTATGATGGGCCACTACACCACCCGGGCACCCTGCATTATCAGGTAGCCGGGTTTGTACCTTAAGGCTTTCCAAAGGACCGCGCCACGGTGCGTTCTCACACACCGAAGCGATACGGGAACCGAAACCGAGCTTATTCGGGTTTGAGCCCTTCTCCTTGAACGCGCATGATCGCCTCCCCGTCGGGGAGGTTCGGCGCGTCGACGAGTTTGACGATCCGCTTGTTGCCTTTCGATTTCTTCAGGTACATCCGGAACGTGGATTTGTGTCCGAGAATGTTCCCGCCGATAGGTTTCGTTGGATCGCCGAAGAACGCGTCAGGGTTCGATTGAACCTGGTTCGTGACGACTGTCGCTGCGTTGTACAGATTGCCGACGCGGTCGATATCGTGAAGGTGTTTGTTCAGTTTCTGTTGTCGGTTCGCGAGCTCACCACGGCCGACGTACTCGGCTCGGAAGTGTGCAGTCAGTGAGTCGATACAGACCAATCGGACGGGATATTCGTCGTTTTCGTATTCGGCGGCGATCTCTTTGGCCTTCTCGGCGAGTAAGATCTGGTGGTTGGAGTTAAACGCCTTCGCGACGTGGATTTTGTCCAGAAACGCCTGCACGAGTGCTTCCATTGCAGCCTCGTTGTTTGGCCCGCCTTCGATTTCGAGATCGTCCATTGCGGCTTCGATGGCCTCATCCGACAGTCCACGCACCATTTCATCGATACGCTCCGGACGGAACGTGTCTTCGCTGTCGATGAAGATACAGCGACCATGGAGGCCACCGGCCTCATCGGGGAGTTGAACGTTGACCGCGAGTTGGTGCGTGATCTGCGATTTCCCGGCGCCGAACTCGCCGTAGACCTCCGTGATCGATTGGGTCTCGACACCACCGCCGAGCATATCATCGACCTCGGGAATGAGCCATTCGAGTTTGCCGATCTGCTCACGGCGCTCTAGGACATCGGTTCCGGTTTCGAACCCACCGATGTCGGCAGCGCTTCGCGCCGCCTGAATGATATCGTTCGCGTTCGATTCACCGACATCAGCGGTGTTCGATAGCTCAGCAGGGCTTGCGACCGCAATGCTTTGATATGAGTCGTACCCGTTCTCGAGAAGTTTATCAGCTGTTGCAGGGCCGACCCCTGGAAGTTCCTCTAGATCTTCCGAACTTGCTGCCATACACGTTCCTGTGTCCGCCCGGTACATAAAGTCTCGTTAACAGCTCGGTGAAAGTGTATCCGCCTTCGGACGGACGGATAAACGACGATACTTGCCGAAGCTTTAGAAACGAAGCCGAGCGAGCAACCGAGCGGTTACCCCCATGGGTGTCTGTCGCCTTCGGGCCACATGGGATACCAGTACGCAGTGTCGGCTTCGACCTCGAGTTCACCGTCGAGCATCGTCTCGAGTTTGAACTCGAGACGCTGGTCGCGTTCACTGTTTCCGGTCGGAACGAACGGGTAGTACGAACCACGCCGAAACGAGTACACCCAGTACGCGGCTGTCGTCTCGCGCTCGAAGGCGAACAGCGCTGCGAGGAGCCGGGAGCCGAACCCCTCCTCGACGAGTGTGTCGGCGGCGAAATGAATGCTCGTCACGAGGTTCTCGAAGTCGGTATCGTGCAACACGACCCAGTGATAGCCGTGGCTGTCCTCGATAAAGTCGGCTGTCGTGCCGGTTTCGTCGCTTCCCACGTCGAGGATCGTCTCAACCTCCGTCCGCGCGCGACGAAACGCCGTGCTGTCTACGTTCGCAAAACAGAGCGCTGCGTCGCCAGTCGGCTCGAAATCCAGCTCTGCCTCCATCGTCAGATACGCGGTCGACATCCCGAACAGGTCTTCCGGGTCGGCGTCGCGTGAGGCGTCAGTCTCCGCGCTCAATCCCAGTATCTGTCTAATGGCGTCGAGGACTCCCATCGAACACACTGTGTCCGCGTCACGCTTATATAAACCGCTCCGGCGTCACACATACCCACAGCTTCCTGCCGGCGTCACAGCGTACAAGAGCGACGACGAGCAACGTCCGCCGATGTCCGAGTTCATCGACGTCGTCCGTACGGACAACGCCACTGCGCTTTCGCGGCTCGGTTCCTCGAAGGCGCTGTACGCCGACACCGAGGGCGAACTAGAACCGCACTCGGTGCTCGCCGCGGCCGCGGACGCCGAGTCAGCCGCCGCTGAAACGTTCGCTGTGTGGGTTGAAGACGAGAAAGATGTCGACGCAGCGGACGCGTTCGCCGCTACTGCGACCGAAGAACGCGATCACTACCGGACGGTCGAAGCCGAACTCGACGGCCACACGACCGAACGCGTTCCGGCCATCCAGACGTATCTCCGGGGACTCACTGACACGCCCGAACGCGTCGGTGCGCTCGTCGGCCGGACGCTCGTCGCCGAGAAGTCCAAAGAACAGCTAATCGGCTTTTTCGTCGGCCAAGCTGATCCACAGACTGCAGCGCTGTTTCGATCGATGGGCGACGATCTCGATGCACAGCTCGAGCGTGCTGTCACGCTCGTCGACGCGTTCGACGACGCCGAGCGCGAACGTGCGAAAGCCGCCGCGGACGAAGCGATCCAACTAGCTTACAACGAGTACACCGAAGCGCTCGAGTCGATCGGTGTCAACCCCAAACCCGTCTGCTGACCGCGAGTTTATATTCGATAACGCGGCCAGCGACTCCATGCGCTAACGAGTCACCGATGGTTGGTCTGGGCTGTTGTGTGGAACACCGCCACCGGAAACTCCCGTTCCGCCTGTTCGCTACACCTCGACTCCGTGGTCGCGAAGCAGCGTCTCGAACGCAGATTGGTCGATGATCGGGACGTCGTTCTCCTCGGCGTCGGCACGTTTACTCTGGCCAGGATTCTCGCCGACGACGAGGTAGTCGGTGTTGCCCGACACGCTCGACGTGGCGGCTCCACCGTTCGATTCGATCAGCTCCCGCGCCTCGTCACGGGTCATTCCCTCGAGTGAGCCAGTAAAAACGAACGTCAGGCCATCGAGCGCGTCACCTGCGGTCTCGGTTTCACCCGGATCGACGCCGAGACGCCGAAGCTCGTCGATGACTTGACGGTTGCGCTCACTCGCAAAGAACGTGTGGATCTCCGCTGCAACCCGTGATCCGATTCCATCGACTTCCCGTAACTCCTCGGGCGAGGCGTCGATCACTGCATCCAGCGTTCCGAAGTGGCGAGCGAGATCCGCCGCCGTCGTCGCCCCGACTTCGGGAACGCCGAGCGCGGACAGAAACGCCGCCAGCGACGGCTCCTTGCTGGCGTCAAGCTCCGTGACGAG
>SKKJ01000085.1 GCA_007121575.1 Natronomonas sp. | reverse complement strand
CATCGTTTTTGATCGACTCACCGCCGTCGAAATCAGCAACCCCTCCGGCTCGAGTGACGTGTTTTTCGAGCGATTGAATATCGAGTCCAGTCGGATTATACGTCCCACCGGTAATATCGCTGACCGCGACGATCGTCCCGCCACGTTGCTCGAGTAGCCGTGCAGCGACGCTTCCGACGTTACCGAACCCCTGAATAGCGATTGTTGCCTCGGTGAGATCGCGATCGAAATACTCGAACGCGTGATCGGCAGTGATCGCCACCCCTCGTCCGGTCGCTTCGATTCGCCCCACGGTCCCACCGATCGAAAGCGGTTTCCCCGTTACGACATCGGGGATGACGTATCCCGCATACATCGAGTACGTATCCATCATCCAGGCCATAGTCTGCGGTCCGGTATTGATATCCGGGGCTGGAACGTCCATATCCGGGCCGATCATTCGTCTGATTCCCTCCGTATATCGTCGGGTCAGCCGCTCGTTTTCGCGCTGGGATAGCTCTCGTGGATCGACGATTATCCCTCCTTTGGCACCGCCGTACGGAAGGTCCATGAGTGCGGTTTTCCACGTCATCCACCCCGCCAATGCCTCGACTTCATCACGGGTCACCGTCGGGTGGTATCGTACACCGCCTTTGTATGGCCCCCGGGCTGAATCAAACTGGCACCGATATCCCTCATACACCTGTACAGATCCATCGTCGCGGTGGATCGGAAGCGTGACTTTGAGCGTGCGTTCCGGATGTTTGAGCCGCTCGAAAACGCCATCAGCGATGTCGGCATACGGGCGAGCGGCCGACATCTGTGCGAGCATGTTGTCCAGAGAGTTTGTTTCACTCATTCTAATCAAATTCTCATGGAGCACACATAAATTCCGCCCGCCGCTAAGCTCGCCGAGAAGAACACAACGCAGCCGTTCGCACTCGGACTACAGTTTCGGACCGGGACGTCCCTGTGATCGGTCTTCGACCGGGCTTTTGTCCTCGTCGCGCCCGCCGAGGTCCAGCATATCCGCAACCTTCCGTCGGTTGACTTCACCGACTTGATCAGCGATGTCGTCTACGAGATCCATCATCGTCTCTCTGACGGGACTATCCTCAAGTTTGACCGCTGGTGAGGCGCTCCCATCCGCGCCGAAATCCTCGTGAATCGGTATCTGTCCGAGCAGGTCTACATCGTACGATTCGGCGATCTCTTCTGCACCGCCACGACCGAACGGATCGTGTACGTCATCACAGTTCGGACAATGATAGAGGCTCATGTTCTCGACGATGCCCAGCACGGGCGTGTGATGCTTTTCGAAGAGTCGAAGCCCCTTTCGGGCGTCGTCGACGGCCATCTGCTGTGGCGTCGTGACGATGACGACACCGGCGACTGGAAGCGTTTGGACGAGATCCAACGATGCATCGCCGGTTCCCGGTGGGAGATCGACGATGAGATAATCGAGGGCACCCCACTCGACGTTCTCGAAAAAGTGCGTCATGACGTTGTTGACCATGGGTCCACGGAGGATCGCTGGATCGTCCTCTTCGCCGATCAAAAACCCCATGCTCATGACTTTGACGCCGTCTGCCGTCGGGGGAACGATCTTTTCATCCGGGGTGACTCCGGGTTGTTCTTCGACAGGGAGTACACGAGGTGCGTTTGGACCGTGAATATCGGCATCCAGTAACCCGACTCGCGCGCCCATCTGCTCTAATCCTGCGGCGAGATTCGCCGCAACGGTTGTTTTTCCAACGCCGCCTTTCCCGGAGGCGACGGCGATGACGTTACGAACGTTCGGCATGACCTCCTCATCGAACCCCTGCTCTTCGCCGGCTTCCGCATACAGGTCGGGTTCCAGTCCGACGTCCTTGACGGCTTGACGAATCGCGTCCCCGAGTTCGAGTTCTGCGGGTGCAAACGGTGTATTAAATGCGAGTGAAATCGACGCCGTTCCGTCTTCGATCGCCACATCGTTGACCAACTTCATCGTGATGATGTCTTCGCCGACCTGCGGATCTTCGACCTCCCGGAGCCGCGCTTCGAGTTCGTCTTCGAGTTCGGTCATCTGATGTCGCCTCTATGCTTCGCGAACGTATGAGGCTTTATTTTCGATCGGTTCTTCGATATCCGCGAACGCGGGGTTGTATGAAATAGAATTTGAGAACGGTACTCGGTGGCGGATGATACCGCCGTCGCCTACATTGCCGGGGGTAACACGATACCGAGCGTTACCGTGAGGATGTAGAGGCCGACCCACATCGAGACGATGAATCCGATGAGGTACGTCAGTGCCATCAACGCGTCACCGAGATCACGCGGTTTACCGAGGAACCATCCGAGAACCGCCGAATAAACCGGGATTCCAATGACGATAAAGATGACCCACGTCCCGGGGTACATAATTTCCCACGTCATTAGTCATCACCCTCCGCGGAGCCGTGGCCTTCGCCACGGAGCTCTTCGATCGCGTGCAGTTCGATTACCGGGAACGTCTTCAAGACCACGAGGAAGAAGAGCGTACAGAGCGCGATCGTTCCCGCGACGGATGCGAGTTCGATCGGGCTCGGGAAGTACGCGCCGGGAACGCTGTAGTACGTTCCGAACGTCGGGTACATCAATCCTTCAACAACGAAGAAGATCTTCTCGGTAAGCGTGCCGATCAACACCAGAACGGACGCCGCGAGCGAACGCTGCACGGTGAACAGGTGTGGTTTGACCGCCTGTGCGAAAATATACGCCAGTGAGATGATCACGAGACCGATCGCGAACTGATACACCGGTGAGGAGATCTTCGCGTGTGTGACGTACGATTGATCGATCGGTGCGGCGTACACGCCCGTGATAACCTGCTGAAGCTGCAGCCAGATGAAGAGCAGACAGAACAGGCCGAGCCAAAGGGTCAATCCGCGGATTACCGTATCCGTGAGGATGTGATACCAATCGTAGGCCCGCCGAGTCGCGAGCGCGAGTATAATGACTCCAGCGAGAGCCGACGTCAGTGCGATCGAAAGGAACTGTGGCCCCTGCACTGCGCCTTGCCAGCCGGGCATCGACGGCAAGAGTGCGAAGAGCCACGGGATGACTCCACCGTGAAGTAACAGCGGTGCCATAACGATGATTCCGAGTGCAAGCCACCAGACCATCCGTTCGACGACCCGATCCTCCGCTTCGGTGTACCCGAGCGTTGCGATCGTATAGAACGGATTGAGGATGTCCGGTAAATGCCGTTAGTGGTGCCGAGCAACACTGCCATACGCACCAGGGGGTATGCTCCCCCAAAACTCACCGGGGTCGTTACGTCCCGAGCGAATTCCGGTGCTTGTCGACACGGATACTGGATAT
>SKKJ01000015.1 GCA_007121575.1 Natronomonas sp. | reverse complement strand
TCGGCATATCGATAGCCGTTCATCAAAGGGACGACCGTGCCGACCGGGAAGATATCGAGACTCGTTCCGTACGCGTGGGCGGCGGCCGACTCGCGAAGGTCGGGATACGTCGAGCCCTGAACTGGCGCGTTGACGAGCATCTCTCCGACGTCGATTGATTCGGCGGCTTCGAGTCGCGATTGCGTCGTCTGAAGTTCGGCTTCGGCCCGTTCGTGAGCCACATCCGGCGGTGTCGGAATGTCGATCGGCGTTCCGATATGTGAGCCGATATCGCGTTGAAACTCAAGAATTTCGGCGTTTGTGACCGAGATTTCGCCATACTCCGAAAGCTGAAACGAACCCGAGTCGGTCATGATCGCGCCGGAAAAATCGAGCAGCGAGGCGAGACCGTCCGCGAGTGCCCGTTCGCGGAACGCCTCGCTTTGATACAGGATATATCCGTTCGTAATGAGGATCTCCGCACCGAACTCCGATTCGAGCGTTGCCGGATCGACCGTTCGGAGATGCGGATTGATGACCGGCAATAGCGCTGGGGTTTCGACGGTCACGCCGGCTCGAGGAACGGTCAGCGTACCGATCCGGCCGGCACCGTCGGCGTCACGGATCTCGAAAATCTCACGCATTGGAACGAATCGACGGTTCGGGGAGGGATAAGCGAAGTGGATATCGACCGAGCCATAGGTGGAACATGTTCGGGGCCAGATTTATCTGTAGATATATCATCGGTGTTGACAATGGTTGACGCGAAGGCATTCTTCGATCGGCTCTCGATCGGTCGCGGAACGGATTTCGACCTCAGCGACGAGCCGACCGAAGCGGAGCTCCGGCAAGTTGTTCGAGCTCTCAAAAGCGAAGGGCTCTGTGGCCGACGAATCTACGAGCAGCGTCTCGGACCCTATTTTATCGCGAGCGACGTCTACGGCGACAGAGAACTCGACCTTCTCGAGAAGATCGTTGCCGAGGAATACGAGGGGACGGATTTCTGTGTGGAAACGCGACGCAGCGAGTGTAGCCGTCTTCGCGGCGGCTGTAAGGGGTTAAGATAAGCACACCGAGACGGGGTTTGTCAAGACGCGGCCCGCGGAATCGGACATAACCGATAAGTCACCGGCACACGCACCTTCCGATATGGAATGGCGACTGTTTGCGAATCTCGCGGAGACTGCCGGCGAAAAGCGCGTCACGGTGAGCGCGGACGCGGGCGATACGTTCGGCGATGCGCTAGAGCAACTGCTCGAGGCACACCCGGAACTCGAATCGGAAGTGCTCGATGAAGACGGTGAACTACACGAACACATCCGCGTGCTGCGAAACGATCAGAACCCGTTTGTTGCCGGTGAGGGCTTTGAAACGGTGCTCGAAGAAGGCGATGAGTTGGCGATGTTCCCGCCGGTAAGCGGCGGATAACTACGATTTAGTAGTCGGGATACACGGGCGAGATGGGTGAGCACATCGCGGTACGACGCGAGTGCCTACTGAGATGAGTGTGAAATCACCGTTTAACCTTCCACAAGCGACTCACTCGTACAGCACCTCTGAATCGATATGATCCAACGGAGACGCACGTTTCTCGCACTCGCCGGGCTTGGCGTTGTCGGGACACTCGCTGGCTGTACTGGACCGGGGCGAGAGAACACGGGAGATGCGGCGATCACGGCGGAAACTCAGCCGTTCACGACACACAGCAGCCGTCCGTGGTGGAGTGAAGAAGCCCCGGGTCGAGTCGTGCTCATCGATGATGAAACGAGGGAACGTGCGGTGTTCGGTTCGTACGACCTTTCAGACGATCGAGCCGAGGCAGTTCGTGAATTTCTCAGCGATATCGCATACGATTCGGAGCGATTGATCTTCATCGAATCGGTCGGCCCGAACGCCTGTTACGACCGTCTCGACGTGACGAACGTCCGCCTCGTTGACGGCGAAATCGGAGCCAGAGCGAACGCGCTCGATACCAGCGAGGAAGACACAGCCTGTGCGGAAGTGATCACGTATCCGTCGACGCTCGTTCGGGTCACATTCGAAGAGACGCCGGCCGATTCAGCGTCGGTCGAACTGACCGATGGGTGGGGTGAGACAACGACGATCGCGGCGACGGTCGACGACCCGATCGGCCCCGGTGTCGACTCGCTCGAAGGAGCGATTCAGCCAGAATCGCCAACCGATCCGATCGAGCCACTCGAATGCGATCGTGACGGTACCGAACGGCATCCACAAGCGTTCGAGGAAGGCGACATGAGTTGGGGCAACGTCGAACACGATGGCGAAGTGATACTCGGACTTCGAATCGACGACACCGAGTTCGAGTACGGCGACACTGCACGGATTCAACTAACGAACGTCGCGAGTGAGACGGTCAATACCGGAAATCGTGCGAAGTACAACGTCCAAGCGTACACCGAAGCTGGCTGGCAAGACGTTCGCGTCGGTGATTCCGAGCGGTTTTTCGGCTACACCGATGAAGCGATCGTTCACTCGCCCGGAGACGGATTCAACTGGACGTTCGAGCTGACCGAGGACGGAATCGTTGCCGACGCGTTTCACGACCACCTCACTGTCTGTCCGGAGTTGAGCGAGGGACGATACCGATTCGTCTTTTGGGGCGTGATCGGCGGCGCGGTCGCTGTCGCGTTCGATCTCCGAACGTAGAAGAAATACCGGTGTGAGCGGTGTCGATCAGTCGTCCGCGGGGGCCGCCGAATCGCCCGCAGAAACGCCCGTTCCGGGACCGATGTCGATGCCGAGTTCGTCGAGTTTCTCGTCGGTGACGACGCCGTCGACCCAACCGCGAACGTCGTAGTACTCTGCTTTCATCTCATCGAGTTCGACGAGGCTTCCCTCGACGCCGCCCTGTCCGGGCACCGCACCCTCTGCCCCTTCGACGAACCGCGCGGGCAGTGAATCGTCCGAGCCGTCGAAGCCGGCGAGGTTGTTGTAGTAGCGCTCTAAGGCGTAAATCCGCTCGCCGGCGGTCATCAGCTCGTCTTCGGTCACGTCGCGACCCGTCATGCCGTTGTACTGTAAGACGTACTCTTCGATGCCCTCGGCGAAGGCGTTGAACTTACAGATGTCGAAGCTGTCGGAGATTGCGTGCATGTCTTGGAACGTCGCCGTGAGTTCGCCTTTCCCTTCCCACTCGACGGGATCGACTTTCTCGGGAATGCCGAGAATTTCGGCAGCCGGCGTGTATCCGCGAAGGTGACACGCGCCCCGGTTCGAGGTCGCAAAGGCGATTCCCATCCCTTTCATACACCGCGGATCGTAGGCCGCGATCGTCTGGCCTTTGACCGCCAGCGAGTTGTCCTGGGCGTCCATCCGCTCGGCGACGC
>SKKJ01000109.1 GCA_007121575.1 Natronomonas sp. | reverse complement strand
TTCCGACACCTACAAGCCGTCGCACGCCAACGAAACGCACATGTACGCAGTTTCCATTCTCGGTGCGGATGCACCACGGGCCGTCTCGCGGTTAGCGACCGCAGCCGATGGTCGAGTCGGAACGGTCCGGCTCGAAACAACTGAATTCGACGGTGGACTCGTACACCGTCGTCAGTCGTCAGTCGAAACGGAGTACGTAGTCGACGATGGCTGGCGAGCGAGCGGATCGGATCTTTCGATCTCGGATGCACTCGATCGGCTCGCCCCCGACCACAAGTACGCCTTCGTTCTCGGTGCACCTGACGCACGGCTTCCGACGATCTCTATCGGAGATGGTCATGAGGACGCCCTCGTCTCTGTCCCGGATGTCGATGCGCTCGATCCAAGCGCAGCCATCGAGAAAATCGATGGGACGGAACCGTACGAAACGCTCGAATCGCTCGTTGCGTCGGTTAAGCGAAGCGACGCCGCCGTCTATTCGGGAGCGATCGCGACGTTCACCGGTCGCGTACGCGCGAAGGAGCACGAAAACGACGAGCGGACGCGGTATCTCGAGTTCGAGAAATACGAAGGCGTCGCGGAGGAACGAATGCGAACCATCGAAGCGGAACTCGAAGCCCGCGAAGGCGTGTTGGACGTCCGACTCCACCACCGCACGGGGCGTATTCCGGACGGAGAGGATATCGTCTTCGTCGTCGTCCTCGCTGGCCACCGCGATGAGGCGTTTACCGCGGTCGAGGATGGAATCAATCGTTTAAAAGATGAGGTTCCACTCTTTAAAAAAGAAGTTACAGACGAAGAGACGTTTTGGGTTCACGAACGCGAGTGAGACAGCTGACCGGTCGACGTCGACTGAAATATCACGTTATTGGTTCGAGACTGACCATACCGGACACGATCGGCTTGTTACGGTTTGTCGATTCCACCCGTTATCGGTGAATCTCGGCGCATATGTGGCCCATTTCGCTTCGAACAGCTTCAATTTAATCCAATAATAAATAAATGAAATAATTACTCAGTGGGAATAATAAAACGTATTAAAAGGTCTCAACCGATTTTAAAACGATTTCTTTTGCCCTCGTTCGCTCAAAGTGACCCGAATCGATCCGAAGCTTCACCCCTTTATATACCCCTTCCCGGGTAAGGGGTGAACGAGGTGCCAAACATGAGCGTCACAACGGAACCCTCCACCGAAAGCAAAGAAACACGGCTCCGACGGTATCTGAGCCAACGCGCCGAGGATGGAGAGGTCTACATTAAAAGTAAATTTATCGCGGACGATGTTGATCTCTCACCGAAAGAGATCGGTGCGCTGATGGTGAAGCTCCGTGACTCCGCAGTCGACCTTGAGATCGAAAAGTGGTCCTACACGTCCGCGACGACGTGGCGTGTAACGCGAGCATAACCCGACCCCGCTGTGTGACCGCTGTATACGAGAGGCACAATCCGATCGTCCCCGTTCGATAACGGGCCCGGTTCTAGCTTGGGTAGTGTGCTGGTCTTTCATCGTTGAACAACCAGCAGACACCGACGCTGCCAAGAGATTTATTTCGCTTAGACACTTCGATTCAACCGATGGATTCTCCCCATCGGTCGTCGACCCGTGCTGGGCCCTCACCGGAATCTCTCTCACCAGCGTTTCAGACGACCGAGATCAAGCGGACAGAGGACGGCCAACTCATCTATTACGGCTATCCACAGACTGGCATCCGTCGGCTCGAACGAGAAGTCTGGCCGTTGTTTCGCGAACACGGATATGAAGTCCGCCTCGATACCGTTCGCGATAGCGAACCGGATCCGATAACTGGCGTGAAAATCAGCGAGACACGCCGCGCGCTCGTCGCCGAACCTCGACGATTCCGACGCGGGATCCCGTGGACGAATCTCGTAATGTTCGTCGCAACCGTATTGACAACGCTGTACGCCGGGACGATCTGGTATTATCAGCCCGTCGAAGGACCGCTCGATCTCCTTGCGGGCTGGCCGTTTGCCGCCGCCGTCCTCGGCGTTCTCGCGGTTCACGAACTCGGCCACTACGCGCTCTCACGGTATCACAACGTCGACGCGAGCCTCCCGTATTTTATTCCGGTTCCGAGCTTCATCGGGACGTTCGGTGCACTGATCTCGATCCGCGGGCGAATACCGAACCGCAAAGCGCTCTTCGATATCGGCGTCGCGGGACCGTTAGCCGGGCTCGCCGCCGCGATCGTCGTTGCGGTGATCGGCCTTCATCTCGATCCCGTTCAGGTTCCACTGGAGGAACTCCAAGGCGAGGAGCTAATCACGATCGAACTCGGCTATCCACCGCTTTTACAGTTTTTGGCGTGGATCACCGGTCAGCCGCTTACGTACGAATCGCCCGAACTCGTCGCGAATCCAGTCATCTTCGGCGCGTGGGTCGGTCTTTTCGTGACCTTTCTTAACCTCTTACCGGTCGGACAGCTCGACGGTGGTCACATGGTCCGTTCGATGCTTGGCGAGCGCGCCGAAACGGTCTCTTCGCTCGTTCCCGCTGCCCTCTTCGGGCTCGTCGCGTATCTACTGCTCTTCGCCGATGTGAGCTATAACGCACCCGTCTTGTGGGGGTTTTGGGGTCTCGTGACGATCGTGCTCGCCTATGTGGGGCCGGTCACACCGATATTCGAAGAGCAGATCGGTCCGGCGAGACTCGTGGTTGGCATCTTCACGTTCGCGCTCGGTGTGCTCTGTTTCACGCCCGTACCGATCGAAATAATCGGTGTGTGAATCGGGAGATATAGCTGGATACATCGAACTCTAACTGCTTTTCAGTGGGTGAATCCGCGATCCTCCAGCTTTTCGCCGTCTATCCGCACGCCGCTGTCGACGACCGTTCCGATTCGGGTTACCTCGACTGTCGATGCTTCGAGCGCAGCCGAGAGCTTCGCTTCGGGAACCGTACAAACGAGTTCGAAATCTTCGCCGAAATGAATACCCAACTCGCGTTCGTCCGCCGCTGTTTCGGCGACCGCTTGGACAACCGGATCGATCGGCACGTCCGCAGATTCGATCGCCATCCCGCAATCGCTCGCTTCGGCGAGTTGATGAAGTGATCGTGCGAGCCCGTCGCTCGAATCCATCATCGAACTGGCGTACGGTGCGAGCGCCTGTCCCGCCCCAACGCGCGGCTCGAATCGGAAGAGCTCGTTTGCGCGCTCGGTGTCACCTGTCTCAAAGAGCCTCACTGCGGCCCCGCTTCGACCCAACGTTCCGGTCACACAGATCGCGTCGCCGGGTTCAGCGCCGGACCGAAGCACCGGTTCGCTCGTTCGTCCGACCGCGGTCGTTGAAACGGTAAACTCCTCGTGGTTATCCAGGTCACCGCC
>SKKJ01000158.1 GCA_007121575.1 Natronomonas sp. | reverse complement strand
GTCGCGGCCCGACGGCCGCTCGAAAGCGCCCCCTGTATCGAAGACCACTGTGTGTAATCGCCGGCCAGATAAACCGGGCCTTCGGGCGCGTCGGTCCGGGGTAGCTCCGTGCGGAATCCCGGCGGTTGAGCGAACTGTGCGAACTCGATTCGGTCGACACCAACGAGTTCGAGTTCGCCGAAGTGGTTCTCTGGAAACCACGACGAAAGCGCGTCTCGAACCGTTTCCAGTAACTCGCCGTCATCTTCGTCCGGAATCGAGAGGAACGTCGCGCTCAAAAGCCGTCTGTCGTCCGGGGCGTATTCGGGGGCCGCAGCACTCATCGGCGCGACGGTGTTCGGTCGATCGTCCGCCGCATTCAACACAATCCGCGAGCCCGTATCGAGCGATTGGTGCGCCGGTAACGAGCAATGAACCGTCGTACAGGATCTCGGTTTGATCGGCGTCGGGACGCCGGTGAGTTCACCCGCAGTCTTCGGATCCGTTGCGACGACGACGGCGTCCGCCGAGCGGTCGTCGCCGGTGTCGATTTCGATCGACATCGACTCACCATCGGAGTCGACACCGGTGACCGTGACGCCTGTCTCGACCGTCGCGCCCGCCTCGACGGCTCGATCACGGAGCTGTGTTGGGATCGCACCCATCCCTTCGGCCGGGACGGCCGTTTCGCCCGCCGAGAGCATTTTGAACGTGTACTCGAAGACCGAACTCGACGTTTCGAGGGAACGATCGAGCGTGATCCCACCATAGAACGGTTCGGCAAAGCGCTCGATGAACGCCGTCGAAAACCCGTGCTGTGCGAGATACGCCCGTATCGTCGGTTCCGGCGTGCCGTCGTCGGTGTCGATCGGTCCGAAGATGTCGGCAGCGTCGCGCGTTCGAAGCGCGCGCTGGAGTCGAAACAACCGGAGTTTGTCAGTCGTTCTGACATCGCGATTTAATAGGGTAGGGACGGCGGCCCGCGGATCACCGAACGGGTCCGCGAGCGTCGAGCGGTGATTGTCCCACGCGATCGTGGCACCGGGGGCGAACGTTCTGAGATCGAGCGCTTCGTAATCGAGTTCGCGCCGCGCAGCGGGGTACGCGGTAAAGAGCACCTGAAACCCTCGATCGAGCGTAAAGCCATCGACGTATCGTGTTCGAACGCGTCCGCCGACACCGTCTTGACGCTCGAGTAGTTCGACTTCGAGACCGGCTTCGGCGAGGTGACGTGCGGCGACCAAGCCAGCGAGACCGCCACCGACGACGACAGCGTGCATACACGACGTTCGAGTGGGGCTCACAAACCGGTTTCCGTCCACGCGAACGCTTCCGGGTACCGATCTCGATGGGGTGAGTGCAGAATATTAAAAGTCAATTAAACACATTATATTATTAATATATAAGTACGTGGACCGCGAAGATCAGTACATGCCGACAGGCCACGACATCGAACACGACACCGCAAAGATCTCATCCGAGTACGAGTGCCTCCAATGTGGACGACTGGTCGAAGCGGAAACCCACCCAGGAGAGTGTTCGAACTGTGGCGGTAACTTTCAGAACCGAGCGAAATCACTCGAATAAGAGATTCACCGTCCTCGATCGCCACCACACCTCACCCCATCCGATCAGCACATCCTATGTCATCTGAAGCAACACCCGACGAGCGTGCCGAACAGACGACCGAAACGCCGCCCGAAACACCGCTCGACACCGCACGACACCAACTCAACAGAGCCGCGTCCTACATCGATATCGACCCGAATATCGTTGAGCGACTCACCTACCCCACCGCGGTCCACGAAGTAACGATCCCGCTCAAACGGGACGACGGCACCGTGGAGATATTCAACGGCTATCGAGCCCAACACGACAGCGTTCGCGGCCCGTTCAAAGGCGGGCTCCGCTATCACCCGCATGTCAACCGCGAGGAAGTGATGGGGTTGGCGATGTGGATGACGTGGAAGTGTGCGGTCGTCGATCTCCCCTTCGGCGGGGCGAAAGGCGGGGTAAACGTCGACCCGAAAACGTTGAGCAAGGACGAAACGGAGCGACTCACCCGTCGCTTTACCAACGAACTTCGCAACGTCATCGGCCCGCAAACGGACATTCCGGCGCCGGATATGGGAACGGACGCCCAGACGATGGCCTGGATCATGGACACCTACAGCGTCCAAGAGGCCGAAACGACGACCGCCGTGGTGACCGGAAAACCGACCGCCATCGGTGGCAGTAAAGGTCGAGAGGAAGCGCCCGGCAGAAGCGTCGCGATCGTCGCCAGAGAGCTGTTGAATTATTACGACTACCAGCTTTCGGAGGCGACCGTTGCGGTGCAAGGATTCGGTAGCGTCGGAGCAAACGCGGCGAGATTGCTCGATGAGTGGGGAGCGACCGTCGTCGCGGTCAGCGACATAAACGGCGCGGCGTACGATCCGACCGGACTGGAAACGCACGCGATCCCATCTCATGAGCAAGAACCCGAAGCCGTGACCCACTACGCCGAGGAAACGATCAGCAACGACGCGTTGCTCGAACTCGACGTTGATCTCCTCATTCCGGCGGCGATCGGGAACGTGATCACCGAGGCGAACGCGGCGGACATCCAAGCGGACCTGATCGTCGAAGGCGCGAACGGACCGATAACGTTCATCGCCGATTCGATATTGGCCGATCGGGAGATCCACGTCGTACCGGACATTCTCGCCAACGCGGGCGGCGTCACGGTAAGTTACTTCGAGTGGATTCAAGACATCAACCACCGGACGTGGTCGCTCGATCGGGTGAACGAGGAACTCGAAACCGTGATGATCGACGCGTGGGACGCGGTTCGCCACGAGGTCGAAGCCCGCGATGTCACGTGGCGAGACGCCGCGTACATCGTCGCTCTCTCACGAATCGCCGCGGCGCACGAGAGCCGAGGGCTCTGGCCGTGATCGCGATCTGCCCCTGAACGAGCCGAACCCTCCGCCGATCGCGAAAGACAGGACTTTGCCGGAGGGAATCGAACTGCGCGTATGACGAGCTTCGAGGGATTTCGCTGTACTGACTGTCGGACGACCGTGACCGACGACGGCGCGATGCGCTGTCCGGAGTGCGGGGGGATGCTCGATGCGAGATACGATCTTTCCGCTACCGAGCTGACTCACACGATACTTGAAAGCCGAGAAGGCGGCTGGAAACACCGCGAACTACTGCCGTTCGCTCCGAACAGCATGGGGGAGGGGAAAACGCCGCTCATCGACGCTCCACGCCTCGCCGAGGAGTTGGGTGTCGGCCGCGTCCTCATCAAAAACGAAGCGCACAATCCGACCGGCGTCACCGCTGATCGAGGGCTTTCGCTCGTGGCGGAGGCGGCACGCAGAG
>SKKJ01000341.1 GCA_007121575.1 Natronomonas sp. | reverse complement strand
CGATCACCGATCTCACCCGTGAGCGCTTGACTGAAGGTCATTCCGAACAACAGACTGTATAACATCCCCGCGAGTCCGGTTGAAACCCCCTTTTCCGTGGTTAGATACAGCGGTAAAAACGAGGCAAGCCCGTTCCAGCTGAACGTAAAACAGATACTGACGACGACGAACAGGAGAAATGTCCGATTCGAAAACACGGTCCGATAAGCCGCTTCGCCGTCCGCGGATGTGTTTGTACCCCCTTCAGAAAACCGAACCGCGGCCACCGTCGGATCCGTCTTGACGGTGATATAGAACGTCACGAGGAGTACGGCGCTGAGCAACGCACCGAACAAAAAGACACTCTGCCAGAGAAAGACGGTCGCTAACGCAACGACGACGAGCGGTGCAGCCATTCCACCGAGCTGTCCGACCGTGTCCATGATGCCCAACACGCGACCCGGATGATTGGCATATCGGCGTGAGAGCAGTGGGATGGCGACCGTTTTGTGCGGCCCCGTTCCGAGACCGATCAACATCGCAGCGAGTGTCAACACGAGGAAAGATGGGCTAACCGCAGCCAACAGCGCCGCAGCAGTGAAGACCGCCGCCCCCGCGAAGATCACTGTCGGAAGCCCCAATCGATCGCCGAGAACGCCTGAAGGGAACTGTACCACCGCATACGACAGCATCATCAGCGTAAACATGATCCCGGTTTGGGTGTTCGAAACGCCGTAGACGGACTGAAGCGTCTCGAAGAGCGGTGGAAATACGAACCGAAGGAACTGAACCATAAACCACAGCAGCGAGACCAATACGACGAGACGGTAGACCCGTACCGATTCGAGTATTCGGTTCGTTACCGTCCTCATTGTATGATCAGCAAGAGGTCACGTATTGACTGTTTGGAAAGACACATGAGCCCGGGTTGAACATGTTCTTGTCTTCGTTCTTCTCACTCACTCTTCGTCAGCCGGTTCGACCAGCTTCCCCGTCGCTTTCGGTACGACTCGATGCGTCGCATGTTCCCACTCACGGTCGAGTTCTCTCCCTTCGAAGAGTCGATCGAGAAACACGGCGAGTCCAGCGACCTCCGAGTGCGGTTGATTCGTGACGCCAACGTTGTACTCTGCCCGTTCGTACACGTCGAACGGCACCTTTTCTGCACCGACGACGATCAACACTGGTTTCGACTCGAAGTCAGCTCTAACTGACGCCTCGACGTCTTGGATCGGAAGCCCGTACATCGTAAGGTGGACCACGATCCCGGGCCATTCTTGGAGCAGCTGCCGGTATCTGTCAGTCAATTCGACAGAAAACGGCCCGCCGAATCGAGACGTGATATCTTCGATCGTCGATTTCGATTTCGACGCGGTTCCCGCGATGACGATTCGGTCGGCACCGAGTGCCCGGGCGGTCAATCCAACGTGTGTCGTCATCCGATTGTCCCGGCCGGGTCGGTGGCCGAGCCTGAGGACAGCCACCTCTTCGGTCTCGTTCATATGCGTTCCTTTCGCGGTCAGACGTTAGGGGCGTTACGATCGCTTCTCAAGCTTATTCCAATTCCAATTCTCATCCTTTGTCGAACGGGAATTACACCGAAAACGGCGTCCGTGAACTCACCGTCCGTTCGCTGACTCGAAGCGTCGCCTCCGCGGTGTATTCGCCTGGTTCGGGATCGGGCCAGACTGACTCGAATTCGGCCGTTTCGCCGGGTTGGAACTTCGCAGTCGAGATCGCTTGGGTAAACGCTTTGTCATCGCTATATCGCCAGATCTCGACACCGTCTGCATACACGGCGAAATCGGCCCTGCAAGCGTCCCGAAACGTGAGTTCGATCGGTGTATCGCCGGCGTTGACGACGGAAAACGAAAACTGAACGCCATCACCAACTGTGACTTCGAGAGCCGATTCAAGCATGGTTACCGTTCGAACTCTACGATAAAACCATTTGTGCCACCCGCCAGCGGCGTATGAGTCGGTTTGTAGCCAGTTCACAAAGAGGAAATTGATAAGCGGTTCGCCAAACTACACCAGTGCGTGCAGATCGTCGGATACGAGACAGGGGTCAAAAGCGCGAAAGCGGCCGCTCTCTTGCTTTCCCGAAACGGTTCGATTATCCGTGAATCGTTATCCTCCGGTCGAGAGCTGGCTTACACCCTCGGCGATCGCTGGTGTGCTGGTGTCATCGACGGGGCCGAGCACATCCCCTGTGAGCGTCCAAGCGCGCCGTACTGTGAGTTACACGACTCGACGTGGATCTGCGCTCGGTGCACCGGAACGTGTCTCAAAGCCGAAATGGATTGTTATCAGGAACACGCCGTCTATCTGGCGGCCTTCGCTCCGGCGACGTTCAAAGTCGGCGTGACGGGACGCAGCGATCCGACGGTTCGGCTCCGAGAGCAGGGCGCGGATCGGGGGGCGGTCCTTCAGCGCGTCGAAAACGGTCGAATCGCGCGCGAGATCGAGGCCGAGATCGCTCGGACAACGCCGATACCCGATTCGGTTCGCGTCCCCATGAAGGTAGAGGGGATGGGCCGAACAGTCGATGAAGGCGCTTGGAACCGGCTCTTATCGACGTTCGATCTGGAACAGACGTACGAGTTTTCCTACGGATTCGAGCTCGATTCCGCCCCGATTGCGGAGACACTCGCGAGCGGTACGATCCGCGGAACGAAGGGTCGAGTGCTCGTTCTCGAACGCAACGGCGACGTTTTCGCAGTCGATCTCCGATCGCTCATCGGATACGAACTACTCGAGGGGACTTCTCGACGGAAACTTCAATCGAGTCTGGGTTCGTTCAGCTGAGTCCTCAACAGCCAAGAAACGACCTGTCTTCGAATCGAAGAACCTGTGGACTTTTTTGTAGGGAGCCGAAAGGGTGGTACATGACGGACGAAGAGAAATCAGAGACGGAAGACGACGGCGAAGAGAAATCGTTCAGAGAGCGGGTCGAGGAGATCAGACAACAACGAACCGAAGAGCGTGAAGGCGAAGACGGCGAGGAGATGAGCCGCGAAGAGAAGATGCAAGAGATGATGGGCGGCGGTGGCGGTCCCGGCGGTATGGGCGGTAATCCGTTCGCCCAGATGATGGGCGGAATGATGGGCGGCGGTCCCGGCGGTATGGGTGGCGGCCCCGGTGGGATGGGCGGCGGCCCTGGAGGCCCAGGCGGTATGGGCGGGCGTGGTGAAGAAACAGGCGACAACGAAGACGTCGTTCGTGAGGTCCGAAAGGTTCGTGACGAACTGCACGACATCCGACGCGAAATCGAGCGCATCGCCGACGCACTCGAAGAGTAACGACGCTCCTGAACCACTTTTTTAGACACAGCACCTGCCGAGAGAGATCCTTTCAAAAAGCAGCAATAGCGT